>JBBAAO010000003.1:300000-434812 GCA_041658205.1 Bacteroidota bacterium | reverse complement strand
GCCCCTCCGCCGATGATACAGAGATCCCACTCTTTCTCGGATTGAATCCGGGAGATCATGTATTGACGATTAAAAGGATTTTTATTCACGGTACTTTTAATAAAGTCAGGATGCCCAGGCAATTGCCGCTTTTACTGCGCGCTGCCATCCTTGTAAAAGAGTCTCTACTTTTTCTTTTTCCATATTTGGAGAAAACTTTTTATTCACCTGCCATTGTTCTTTAATATCATCCATATTTTTCCAGTAACCCACAGCTAGTCCCGCTAAATATGCGGCCCCGAGCGCGGTGGTCTCTGTAATGGTCGGACGGACAACATTCACACCGAGAATATCGGATTGAAACTGCATCAACAAATTATTTGCTGTTGCACCTCCATCCACACGCAATTCGGCGATATTGATTCCCGAATCGGCTTCCATCGCTTTTAGAACATCGTATGTTTGATAGCAGATGCTTTCCAGTGCGGCACGAGCTATATGCGCATCGGAAGAGCCACGAGTCAAACCAAAAACAGATCCGCGAGCATGCTGATTCCAGTGCGGTGCACCCAATCCCGCAAATGCGGGAACAATATATACTCCACCGTTATCCGCAACACTGTTTGCTAACGGTTCAACTTCACTTGAAGTTTTAATAATCTTAAAACTATCACGTAACCATTGCACAACAGCTCCTGCAATAAATACGCTTCCTTCAAGAGCATATTCTGTTTTCCCGTTCACGTTCCACGCAATGGTAGTTAGCAGATTGTTTTTTGATGTGATTGCTTTTGTGCCGGTATTCATCAGCATAAAACAACCGGTGCCGTATGTATTTTTTACCATTCCCGGCTGCGTGCATAATTGACCGAACAGTGCCGCCTGCTGATCTCCAGCAATACCGGCAATCGGTACCGGAGTCTCAGAAATATTTTTCGCCGTCGTGCCGTAAATGTTGCTTGATGCTTCAACCTTTGGAAGAATGTTCTTTGGAATAGAAAGCAGGTTCAACAATTCTTCGTCCCATTGGCATGTATGAATGTTGAATACCATAGTTCGTGATGCATTAGAAACATCCGTCAGATGAAGTGCTCCGCCGCTTAAATTCCAGACTAACCACGAATCAATTGTGCCAAACGCTAACTCTCCTTTTTCTGCTCTTGTCCTTGCGCCTTGGACGTTATCCAAAATCCATTTCAGTTTTGTCCCGGAAAAGTAAGCATCAATGATTAATCCGGTTTTTTGTTGAATGGATACACTATGACCTTTTGATTTCAATTCATCGCAGTACGACGCAGTGCGTCGGTCTTGCCATACAATTGCGTGATAGATCGGTTTGCCGGTGCTCCGTTCCCATACGACGGTTGTTTCCCGTTGATTGGTAATGCCAATGCCGGCAATCTGCTGCATGGTGATATTTTTCTGAGAGAGAGCGAGTTTTATCGTCTCCAACTGCGTTTTCCAAATCTCTTCAGCGTCGTGTTCAACCCATCCCGGCAGCGGAAATATTTGACGAAATTCTTTTTGAGCGGTACTGATGATATTGCCATGATGATCAAAGACAATGCTACGACTGCTTGTTGTTCCTTGGTCTAATGCAAGAATGTATGGTAATGATGAACTCATTATATCTCCTGCTTGTTAATGTATAATTCCACGAAGCTATTTACACTTATTCTATTTTGGATTCAATATGCCAGTCTCACAATTAAGTTTTTTCTTTTGTCAAATCCTTTACCATCCAGATTTTACACGCATAATGACCCGAATTTCCAAGAGCATGGGAAAGATAGGTAAAACCATTACGGATGTACATGCTAACCGCTTTATTCAATTCAGGAAATGATTCAAGATACATTTGTTTGTAGCCAAGTTCCTTTGCGGATTCAATACTTTTCTGCATCAGTACATTTCCCACACCTTTACCGCGATACTCTGCTGCAACATAAAATTTTACGAGTTCAACACATCCTTCCGGTAAACCTGGCGTGGGGAATATTCCGCATCCTCCGACAATAATGCCGTTTTCTTCTGCTATCCAATAAACACTTTCCGGCATTTGAAAGAGCGTGTATAAATCATCTGTTGTTGGATCGGTATACACGGTTCCCGGCATATCGATCTTAAATTCGCGGAATACTTTTCGGATTAATGCAGCTACTTCGGCGTTATCGTTCTTTTTGATAGATCGGAATCGCATGGTTGTAGGAACAAGTCTACCAAATGATTCTTCAAAAGACAAGAGAACGAAAATGGAAATAAAGACTGTAAGAGGAGAATGAGAGAAAAAGAAGTTCGCGAGCATGAAACAAGATAAAAATCATTTTTGCACACTCGCTTACTATAAATTATAGAAAGGAGTGTGCAAAAACTACCAATGTTGAAATCGTACTTAGTCTTTGGTTGATGTAAAAAAGAACTCTCTCGATACTATACCTGCCCGTTGAATCGCTGCTTTGAATCGTTCATCTTTAAACCAGCCCATTGCTTTCTCCATATTCTGAACATTCAAATGGATAAGAACGGTGTTTGGGTCGGTTTCATCACGATAAACAGGGCCGTCCGTCATACCATAATCCAACCGGGCTTCCCGGCACTCGTCATGGGCTGTTCTCCACTGGGAGAAATTTTTCGGTACCACACGGATCAAGATTGATTGTTGCATACAACACTCCTTTCTAAAATCGGATAATTTTGTCGTGAATTCACAGTAAAGATACATTTCGAAACGAATTTTGTACTTAACCCAGGTTAAGAAATACGATGGGGTCAATAAAGAGAGGTATGGTCTATGTTTTTGTCGCGAGCCGTTTTCTCATCCGGCTGAGAGATTGCGGTTCAATGTTCAAATATGCAGCGATGTATTGTAGCGGTATTCGTTGAAATATGTCCGGTTGTTTTTTGAGAAGCTGCAGATATCGTTCTTCAGCTGAGAGAGTCCGTAATTCTTCAATCCTTTTTAATGAGGCGCTGGCAGAGCGAGCCATTTTAAATGTATACCACTGTTTAAGTTTTGAGTTTCTCGATTCTATTTTTAAAAAATCTTCCTTTGAGATGATTAACAATTCGCAATCTTCCAACGCCTGTACGTAATTCGTGCCCGGATTTCCCGTATAAAAACTTTCAAAATCTCCGACCCACCAATCCTCAAATGAGAAGAATAGGATCCGTTCGTGTCCCTGCACATCAACAACAAAGTTTCGCATACAGCCTCTGTTGAGATAAGCACGGACACGGCATGTTTCGCCTGCTCTAAAGTAGAATTCTTTTTTACGGATTTGCTTGATATGGAAACAGGACAACAAGTCGTTATACTCATCATTTGTAAAAGCAAACGATTCCGTAAAAAGTTTGGTGAACCCAGGATAAATAGTTGTCTCGCTGCCGATCATTCGTACCCGATATAGTTATCGCATTCTCCCCAAAAATAATTCCCGTTCACTCTTGGCGAAAAAGTATAAAAGAAATCTTTCGTTGTCAAGAATATCTCTTAAAAAGTATACAGAAACATTGCCGCACAGACTGGTTTTTATCCGAAGGACAGTGATTAGATCATTAATTTCTGAAAAGAAGTGATGAGTCTATTTACTTTTGCTTCTATTGTACCGTCAGCGATGGTTCCATCCTGCGCAACAACTGTTTTTACAAAAGGAATAATCAATTGAGTGTCGTTGGTAATGTTTGAACCGATAATATTCAGTGTCTCCATTAACGCCGCATGTCCTTTATATCCCTGTGATGATGCCGTGATCAATGCTGTCGGTTTACGGTAAAAATCTGCTGATGAAACCGTCCAATCAAGCGCATTTTTTAGAGTACCGGGTACACCCATTGCGTATTCCGGCGTGCAGATTAAAATGCCATCCGATGCTTTTAATTGCTTGCGAAAATCGATAACATTCTCCGGTGGAGTATCATTGTCCAAATCAGGATTAAAATGAGGAAGCTCTGAAATGTGCCGATAGACAATCAGGTGAAATTTTCCTGCTGCCAGTTCTTCAATACGTCGTATCAAGTTTAAGTGTGTAGAATGTGTTCGTGTACTGCCGGGAATGGCGATCACTGTTTTGGTTGTTTCGGACATTAGGTGTACTTTCAAATAAAATATTTTACCAAATGATTGTGCGAAAGACAAGTGAGCGGAAGAGAAAAGAGCAGAAAAATGTAATGATGATCATACAGATGAATGAATTTGTATTCTAAGATAATCCTCTTCCGCCGGTCAATATGCCGTATATTCGTGGCATTGCTTTTCGTACCAAGGCACCGAAGGTGATGGAAACGATAATGATAACCGTGGGAAGAATCACAAATGTTAGAATTCGATACAAAGGAAAATAATGAAACGTCCGAGCACTCCATTCAACAGCAAAAACGATTGCTGGCGCATGCAATGCATAAATAATAAATGAAAAGGCGCTTAACCATACAAACCATCTCCTCTTCATACACCAGTTGACTACTCTATCACTTCCGTACCAAGCGCTTATCAGTCCGCTGACAATGATCAGCTTATGCAGTATTATCAGCAAGGGATATACAGCATTCCCCATCATCGATGTGTCTGTAAAGGCAAGCCATGTCTTCACCAGACTGAGCGTGATAAAAACGAAACCCCACAATATGGGATTCAAATACCGAGGCGGAATATCGATATTGAAATTGTTCTTCTGAAGCCAAATTCCCAGTGAGAAAAACAATATTCCTTCTCCTTCAAAGAAATACAATCCCATCGTACTGAGCCACATCAATAACACCGTCGGAAAAAAGAATGCCCTGCCTGTTGCATGAGTAACGCACCACCGTAATGCCGGGTAGGCAAGATTATAGACAAATAATACGCGAATGAACCATAATTGGAACGATAGCGGAAATAAGATCCATTGTCCGAGAAGTTCATACCAACGGTGGTCATGAAGGAATAATCGCTCCGCATCGATTCGTGTTAAGTTTGTTGAAGCAACAATGTCGCGGCTGAAAGGGAAGAGTTCTAAGAAGTATGTCAGCAACAATCCAACGGCACTCCAGAGGAGATACGGGAGCATCAACGTGCGGAAACGTTTTTGTATCCGCTGCTTGTATGGCTGATGATCATGCAAGGCATATAAAAATCCGGAGATGACAAACAGCATCGGAATGCGGAAACGAAATATCCCGTTCGCTAAAAAATATTCCGTGAATGTTGTGAAGGTTAACGGCTCTCCCGGAATTGTCCAGGGTTGTAGAAAACGAATGTGAAGATTATATCCGTGTACAAACACCAAAAGCGCCATGGAGATGAACGACCAGAACCTAAATTTCTGGCTGCTCATCTCCGTTAAGGGTGTCGGCATAATTGCTGGGATGACGATAGGTTACTTCTTCTTTCCCGGGTTCTTTGCACTGTAGGTTTTCCATAATCCTGTTTTGACGGAATTATGAACCGCACTCCCCTCGCGTAATTTTTCGTTCATGTGACCGTGTTTCCACCAATCAGATTGTCTTCCTGGGGTGATACCACCGATGGGGAAAGAACCGCTTTTATGAGCTTGTTCGTTATGTGTTTTCATAACGTCTCCGGATGGTTAGTGATGTTGCAGCCATAAAAAAGTACTGACATTTCATTTGGTAGTCAAGGGAGAGAAGGGCACACAAAAACAAGGTTAGAAGAAATATTTATAATTCTAAATTCTTCAACATCCAAACATTACATGCAAAATGTCCGGAGTTTCCTAAAGCCTGAGGGAGGTAGGTAAATCCGGAGCGGATATACATACTGACAGCTTTTGAAAGCTCCGGAAACGATTCAAGATAAATCTGTTTATAACCGAACTCTCTTGCAGACGCAATGCTCTGCTGCATCAGCAAATTGCCGATTCCCTTTCCTCTGCTGGAAACAGAGACGTAGAATTTCACTAGTTCAGCGTATCCTTCAGGGAGTCCTGATGTTGGAAAAATTCCACAGCCGCCGAGTATTATTCCGTTCTCTTCTGCAATCCAATATACACTTCCAGCCCGACGAAAGAGCGAATAAAGATCATCTGTTGTCGGATCGGTATATACCGTACCGGGTTTATCAATCTTGAATTCGCGGAACACTGTACGAATGAGTTCAGCAATTTCGCGGTTATCGTTTTGTGTAATAGTTCGCAGTACGATGCTCATGGCCGGTTATTCTACCAAATGGTTGTGCAAAAGAGAGGAGAGGACGAAGTCTGATGAAAACATCTTCCGTTTGCTATTTCGGAAAGAAAAAAACTACTGAACCACCGGTGTAATCTGCGCCTGCACACACTTCCACTCGCCGTTCTCTTTAAGGTATGTGTCTGTGTAAATCGTGTGTCCGGTGGTATCAACTCCATTGATCTTCTTTACATGTGTTGTCTTCGATCTGACCAGCGCAATGTTTCCGAAGAGACGGATATGTTCCTCCCCGGCGATGAATGAGGAAAGTATTGCCGGATTATATCCATGCCGCCATTCATCAATGTACCGTTTCCTGTCAACGATCTCACCCGAATTCTCAATGCAGACAAAATCCTTATGGATAATTTTATCATGCGCATCGGCGTCGTTGGTAATAAAATTTCTAATGAACTGTTTGTTCAATGCGCTTAACATTGTTCTATCATTTTGTTCTTCAGCATTCACGGCGGCATTCCTTTCGTGGTGATTTTTCAGTGAAGGACAAAATACTCAATAGCGCCTTGTGTGTCAATGAACGGAAATATTTTAACGAACAAAACAGCTTTACTATTGTAACGAAGATCGTAGCTCATCAATCTTGCGTTGAATGAGTTTCTTGTCGTTCTCTGTTTTTGTCATCGATAGCGCTGAGGTAAAATGCTTCAGCGCTTTTCCACTGTCGATATCTCCGTACAACTCTCCAAGAAGCGTATAGTAGAAATGATTGTCGGTCAACTTCAGCTTTTCCGCTTCAACGATTGCTTTTTGTTTTCCATAGACTTTGGAAAGTGCAAACGTTCTATTGAGAGCAGCAATGGGGGAATATTCTATCTGCAACAAATGATTGTACAACTGCAATACCGTTTCCCATTTTTCCACACTGTCCGATTGTTGTGTGCCCCAGTATGCGATGGCGGCTTGCAGATGATACGATGAAAGTCTGCTTCCGGTCGATGCGTTGTGTAAAAAATACGCTCCTTTGCTGATCAACTCTGCATTCCACAGATTTACATCCTGATCGTAATACAAAATAATCTCACCGTTCTGATCAATCCGCGCATCGAACCGTGACGCGTGAAAACACATTAGCGCAAGAAGCGCGTTCACAGGCGGAGTATTCGTTTGTTTGTGTTCAACAAGCATTGTGCAGAGACGCATTGCTTCAAGGCAGAGATCGTTCCGCAGTGTTGTATTGGAACTTGATGAATAATATCCTTCGTTGAAAAGCAGATAGATCGTCTTCAACACATTCTCTAACCGATTGTCAATCTCTGAGGGATCAGGAAATTCTATTACAATCTTTCCTTCCCGAAGCTTTTCTTTTGCTCGGGAGAGCCGTTTATTGATCGTCTCTTTGTTGGTAAGGAAAGCATCGGCGATCTCGTCAATCCCGAATCCGCACAGAATACGGAGCGATAATCCTATTTGCGCTTCAGGGGAAAGGGAAGGATGGGAGAGAGCAAACATCATTTGCAGCTGGCTGTCGTTGATGTTGTCCGGAGAAAGATCGATCTCTATTTCATGAACGCCAGACGATTCACTAAGCAGTTCGGGTGCAATTATTTCTCTAAAGTGCGATACGCGGTGAAGATGATTCTTTGCTTTGTTCTTTGCTACCGTGTAAAGCCATGCACTTGGGTTTGCCGGAACACCTTCATAGCTCCACGTCTGCGCAGCTGTTAAAAAAGTATCGCTTGTAATATCTTCCGCCGTTTCAATATGCTCAAATCCAAAACGACGGCAAAGAACGGAAACAATTTTTCTGTATTCTGTCCGAAAGAGATGCGGAATGAGTTCGTCGTGAGACATATAAGATGATTCATGGTTCAAGATTCAAGTTTCATAGTACATCTATTCCAGAGTGCGTGAATTATGAACCATGAATCCTTAACCATACTTTATTGTAACTACTCAGCGTTTATGATTTTTTGCCACTAAAACACGAAAACATAAAACTTCACCAACCTTTTTGGGGTATTGGTTTAAATTCTTATTGCACGCTTTCGTGTTTTTGTGATTTGGTGGCATGTTTTTGAATTTTTATGTAATTCTGCTGAGTAGTTACACTTTATTTTTCTATGTTAATGAATCCCATCCCCCTTGGCAATTTTTCTTACCTCAATACTGTTTCCTTCTCCCTGGAGCACAGGGGAACCCTTAGCGAACTCTACCGCTTCGTCAACGGAAGATGCTTTCACGACAATGTATCCGCCAAGCGTTTCTTTAATCTCGCCAAATGGTCCGTTCGTGACGACTGGTTTGGAATTTTTTGTCCGCACAACACGTGCATCGGCAAATGGGAGACCGTTGCCGGCAACAAATTTATTCTGCGCCGCAATCCCGCCGATCCAGTCCATCGTCTGTTTCATCCAGATCTGTATCTGCTCAGGCGAGGCGACTTTGTTCCCATCCTCATGCCTGAAGATTAACATATATTCGTCCATTGCTATTTCCTTTCAATTATTGTTAAAGAATGCTCCTCTGCCGAAAGCAGAATTGATTTACATTCTTATAACAAATGAGATCGAGTGAATGGGACAAGGTAAGGAAAAAAATTTAATTTTGAGGAGGAGATTAACAGTGGAGGTTATTGTCCCAAAGGGATCACTTCGTGACGAGCCGTTCTTTTCAAACTCTGTTTGGGAGCGAACGGCAAGCAGAGCTTGTAAAACAAGCGTTCCCAATCAAGAGATTGGGAACGAGAGGAGAACAAAACATTTCTTAAAAGTTATATCCTTGAAATCTTAGAGATTTCGAGGATATGATAAAATTTAGCGTAAGAAAGCTTAAATCGACTATCTCTTTATAGAGATATAGTCCTTCTTGAAGATGGACTACATCTAAACGCTTGGGAAATATACTTAGAAGCAGTAACAAAAACTCAGAGATGCCTTTTTGTTTTTCAGCCAAATGTTATGAAGATTAAAAAGAATGTCGGTATTATCGATGAGTTAATGTTATAAATAATAAAAGGGGAAAAATGTTACGACGATACTCAGTAATTGTATTTTTAATCATTGCAATAGCACAAATTAATGTATCACAATTACATTCCAATCATAAAACAATTGCAATTACGATGGACGATCTTCCGCTGAATATTGCCTCACAAGTCTCAAACAGTGAAATGAGATCCATCGTTGAACGGCTTCTTGAGAAAATAAAACGGGAAAAAACACCCGTTACAGCATTTGTGAATGAACATAAGCTGGAAGTAACTGGTGTGCGTGATCCTGAGCGAATGGCAATATTAAAATTATGGTTCGATGCGGGAGTTGATCTCGGCAATCATACATATGCGCACAAAAGTCAGAATCAAATTCCGGTCAACGAAGCGAAAGAAGATATTCTTCGCGGTGAACGCTCAATCAAAGAACTGCATGCGACGGAGAATAAGAGACCGAAATATTTTCGTCACCCATATTTGCATACCGGAAGAGACAGCAGTACGCGTAATTTAATCAATACCTTTTTAGATTCGCTTGGTTATACAATTGCGCCGGTAACGGTGGATAATGCGGAGTGGATATTTTCTGCAGCGTACGACAAAGCATTGGCAAAGAACGATTCAGCGTTGATGGAATCAGTTGGCGAGCAATATATTACCTACATGAGAAAAGAGCTTAAATATTTTGAGTGGATGTCCGATACATTATTTCACAGGCCAATCAGACAGGTTTTGTTAATCCACTCTAATCGTTTGAACTCATTTTATTATTCCGCGCTCTGTGCGATGATTCGCTCCGAAGGGTATTCATTTATCAGCGTTGAAGTTGCGTTGAAGGATGAAGCATATCGGTCACCCGACACATTTTACGGCGGCGGTGGCATTTCATGGCTTGAACGCTGGGCTCTTACACGAGGATATGAAAAAGGATTCTTTTCCGGGGATCCAAAAGCACCGCAAAACATTATGGAGCTTGCTGGAGTGGAGTATGAATAAAGAGAAAGGTTGATAGTCGATTTCCCACACAATTTTTGTTTCAAAGAACAAACGAAAAGTCATTTCTTTATATTCATCGATGATCGGAAATACTCCTCAGCCTTTTTCGGATCAAAAAGATCTTCCGGTGTATTTTTTACTTGCGGCACTTTTCCTTCAATGAGATCTTCAATGATGCTTTCATTTAGTTTTGATGGATGAATCCGTCCGGCAATCGTTCCGTTTGAATTGATCATCACAATATTCGGGATCGCCCAGGCATTATAACGTTGAAACATGTCAAAATCCTCATCCAATCCAATTTCACTCTTCATTGGATGTTTACGCAGAAATTTTTCCACAAGCGATTTTGGTTCATAGGTGATGGAAATAAATTTCACATTTCTTCCTCGAAATGCTGCCATGAGCGAATCCATATGCGGGATAGATGCTATACATGGAGCACACCAGGTTGCCCAGAAATCAAGGAGATAGACAGTTTCGTTCAAATCGTTCTCGTTTATGGTTTTGAATTTATCGTTTGAAAATGAAACGAACGAGATTTCCGGTGGAAGCTGCCCAACACGAAGATGATGTTGTTGTGCCATAAGAGACGGAGCTGATAAAAACATTGTGCAAATTGAATAACAAAGCAATTTCAGCATATTATACCTCCGAAGGTTAGCGTATCTATTATTGGACTCGGAGAGTATTGTAATGGTTGGTGATGATACGAGGCGTCGTGCAAGAATCATTACTTTTGTTGCATGGGTATTTCTTGAAAAAATTTTCCATTCCTCAGAAATTCAATCGTTTGTCGAATGACAAGTTTATCTTTTGGTAATGAAGAGTGAGAAACCTTTACTAAAATGAAGTCAGACATTCCTTCGATCTTTGTCGATTCGACGGGAACGATTCCGTCATCTTCTCCCGGAATAAAATCATCATTATTAATTACCGAGGAAATGCCTGCAATAATTCCGACAGGATAATAGGGTGGCCGAAGTGTCCGCGGAAAACTTTTATCGTCAGTACCTAATAAAACCGCCGTCGGTCCTACCATTTTTAACCACCACGCATCGCGGAAACGATCGACAAACGGTGTTCCTTTGCTTGGACTGCCAATGAGTACTACTTTTCCCAGATTCGGTAATTTTACGCTGTCCAGATATGCTCGAATAAGCAATCCGCCAAGCGAATGGCCGACAAAATGAACAGTATTATTTGTATCAGCGATAAACACTTTCACCTGTTTCGAAATATCTTTCAGAATCTCATCCGGAGATTTCCCTATTGATGAATAATCAACAAGAGCAACAGAGAATCCATCGTTCTTCAATTGCTCCTGCATCGGTACCATAATGCTTTTCCCCCGCCCTAAACCATGAAGCAACACCACAATATCATTTTTGGATGCTATTTTCTGCTGCGCATGAAGAAAAAAACTGTTGTGGAGAATGAAAAAAATTACAAGAACAAACGACACCAATTTGATTTGACGAATTTTTATAGAGAGATGAAGAACGGCAATATTCATGGGCGTTACAAAAGCTGGTATGCAATTTGATGATTATATTTGTTTCTGTATTGAACAGGCGATAAACCGGTAATTTTTTTAAACGTGGTGCGAAACGCTTTCGTGTCGGAATATCCAACTTTATACATCACTTCATTTACATTTTCGCGGGACGATTCCAAGCTCATTTTCGCGACTTCAATTTTTACGCGTTGAATATATTCCACCACAGTATTGGAAGTGGCCTTTTTAAATCTCCGCTCAAGGTTTCTTCTACCGATAGCAAACAGTGACGCCAATTGGTCAACGGTTATTTTCTCGTTAAAGTGTTGTTCAATATATTCTTGTGCTTTTTTTATTTGTTCATCCTCATGATCTTTTTGTCCTTTGAACATAATAAACGAGGACTGACTGTTACGATCAATCTCTAATTCGTAATATTTTGCAATACGGACAGCCATAGTGCGATCAGTGTATTTTTCTACGAGATATAACAGCAAATTCCAGAATGAATTTGCTCCTCCGCTGGAGTACACTCCTTGCTCATCCGTAATGATTTTATCGGAGACGAGATGTATATCCGGAAACATTTTTTTAAAATCATGCTCCGCAACCCAATGGGTAGAACATTTTTTCCCTTTAAGCAAACCTGTCGATGCGAGCAAAAAAGCACCCACACAGAGGCTTGCAACATCAGCTCCTTCTTGATATTGTTGATGAATCCACGGAAAAAATTTCTTATTGATGGAGATGACATTTTCCATTTCTCCATTTACCGGAGGAATGATGATAAGGTCAGTTTTTTCAACATTGGAAAAAGCAAGTTCGGGTTTTATAGTGAACAGTTTGTCGTAAATCCGTGGTTCAGTGTTTAATCCAACCAATAACACTTTGAATAACGGCGGTTTCCCGCTCTCTTCCAAAAACATGTTGGCAAGATTGAATATTTTGAATGCACCTTCAATACAACCTACTACTGCGGCGCCATCGGGGACGAGAATTGAAATAATTTTCATGGCACAATAATAATTAAACTAGTTGTCGCAATCAACCCTGTAGAATGCCGTATTTACACCCTTTAAAATCACAATCCCGACAGTATATTTATCAACATGTCAAAGCGAAATATCCTGAATTGTGTGTATTGTACATCTATTGGTGCTAATGGTCCCTAAGTGGATGAGAAAAATGATTTCAACGGTAATAAGTCTATTCGTTTCCCTTTGTGTTAATGGTTGGATAAAAACCTATGTGCTCATTTCAAAACTCTTTAAATGAAAATCTATTCTTTGCCGGTGAGATTAATTCGATAAATCTTATATTCAATGAAAATTTTACCACCCCTTTGCGCTAAAAACAGATCTCCATATTAAAACGTTACTACAAACATACAATAAATAAATAACCCAGTTTGTGAAAAATTATATCGAAAAATTTAACAGTACCATAGAAGTTTGGATTACTGAATTAGAGTACTATGATTTCGATGTATTGCTTGTTAAACAGGATTGTCAAAGCTGGTCTCTTAGCCAAGTATTCATACATCTTTGCAATGAGACAGAATATTATATTGAACAGATCGAAATTTGTTTGAGTCATGATGAAAACTCTTCCGAAGAAATGAACGAGACGGGGAAAATGATGTTTGCAAAAAATGAATTCCCGGATGAAAAAATTAAAGGCGATCCAGTTGTTTCTGAAAATCTACCACAGCCCAAGAGCAAATTGCAGCTTCAAGAAAAAATACGCGCAGTAAAACTACAAATGAATAGTATTTGGAAGAAAACTAATAGCAGTAAACATATCGGTAAAACGAAACACCCGGGTCATGGGTATTTTAACGCTCAAGACTGGCTTCGGTATTCCGAAATGCATTTACGGCATCACCTACGTCAAAAAAGAAGCATAGACGATTTTTTAAAAACTAAACCAGAGCATTAATTATTGACAATTAAAATTAAAGACATGAATAAGACGAACACAAAAGCACCCTTGGGCAAGCACTACCTCAAAAGCGGCTTCGGCTTAAATGAATATTTTCACCAATACTGAAAGGGTAAATCGACCATGAGAAAAATAATCGTCTTATCAATGATCACATTAGATGGAGTAATGCAAGCACCTGGCGGACCTGAGGAAGATGAATCAGACGCTTTTAAATATGGTGGTTGGAGTGCGCCATATGGAGACGACGTTGGAGGTACGGTGGTGCAAAAAGAATTGAATCAACTTGCAGATTATCTTTTGGGGAGAAAAACGTTTGAGATTTGGGCATCCTTCTGGCCTCACCATGAAGATATTTGGCCCGGCATCAATAATGGCACAAAATACGTTATATCCAAGTCCATGAAAAAGTCAGAGTGGAAAAACACCGTATTTATCAAAAGTTTGGAAGATATCAAAAAGCTCAAAAATTCAAAAGGTGCTGACATTCAAGTTTGGGGGAGCAGCAAACTCGTTCAGCTGTTACTGAAGAATGACTTAGTAGACGAACTTCGGCTCAAAATTTATCCCTTGATTCTTGGTACAGGAAAAAAATTGTTTGACAGCGGCACGGCTCCGGCAGCATTTACAGTAACGGAGAGTATTGTTACACCAAGTGGAGTGATTATTGCCAACTACAAGCGAGCCGGAGAAGTCAAGACTGGCACAGTTGGAGAATAAGAAAAATTAAAAGTTGAGACAATGCTGCTGTTCTTGAATAATGAAACTGAGAGAAAAATAAACGATGTCGATTTCCGGTTTTGTCGAACGACTATGGAGTGTAAACAATAAATTCATTTAAATTTTAAATGAACACACGAGAACAAATCAAAAAATATATTACAAGCCAACCTGAACCAAAACGCAGCGACATGCAAGCGTTGCACCGCATCATTCTGCAAGTAATGCCAGCATGTAAATTATGGTTCTTGGATGGTAAAAATAGTGAAAATAAAACTGTTTCTAATCCTAATATAGGATATGGACTTCGCACCATAAAATATGCTGATGGAAAAACCAGAGAGTTTTATCAAATCGGTATGAGTGCAAACACAACCGGAATTTCTGTTTATATCCTTGGTATTAACGATAAGAAATACTTAACCAAGACATATGGAAAAAAACTCGGCAAGGCAAGCGTGAGTGGATATTGCATTAAGTTCAAAACTCTGAAAGATATAAACATTGAAATACTTGAAGCGGCAATACGATATGGATTTGAGACATCGCATTAACCTAACACCACCAAGTCAAAAAGAACAATAAATCATTGCTTCAGACAAACGTTCTTGCTGAATGTTGTGTTTCTAATGTCGCCACTTCACCAAGCCCAGAACCGTTTGCCGGGGGGGCGATCCCGGCAGCATTCAATTTAGTAGAGAATACAATGCACCAGGCGGGGTGATAGTTGCTTGTTACGGGCGAGCCGGAGAAGTTAAGACTGGTACTATTGGAGAATAAGAAGAAATAAAATGAGAAAATATTTGCCTGCCGACAAATAATTATTTTGTCAAGGTGGATGAAATCTGAACCATCAACTCAACAAAGGATGCAGCAAAACTCTATATGCAGCGTTCTCCTTTGCGTTTGGAAATGTTAAAATTTTGCAGCAGCATATATAAAAATAATTGAGGAATTAACTATGAACGGACACTTCTATTTTGAAATACAAGCGGACAACACGCACCGCGCAATAAAATTTTACAAGAATGTCTTCGGATGGAAATTCAGCGAGGCACCCGGCCTTCCTGTGGAATATTGGCGTATTGAAACCGGCGGCTCTCGCGGTGGATTGCTTAAACGTCCCGCACTTCCCCCGCCGATGGAATGCGGAACGAATGCGTTTGTCTGTTCCTTAGAAGTTGAAAACTTTGATGCAATGACACAAAAAATAATGAAACTTGGTGGAACGATTGCTCTTCCAAAATTCGCTGTTCCCGGTCAATGCTGGCAGGGATATTTTCTCGATACTGAAGGAAATACATTCGGAATTTTTGAGGTTGATGAAAAAGCAAAGTAACTATTTAAAAAACTTGAAAGAATATTGTATTACCGCGGAATAAAATAACATGCTGAACCAAAGCGTCATATTCTTCAAACAAATCAGCGAAGCATTCACCATAGGGGAGACAGAATTCATGTCCGCACATTCCATTGATGATATTCAATGGAACATCATCGGAAGGGAACTAATTCATGGCAAAAATGAATTAGTGAAAACCATAAAGAAGTTGAAATTTAATAAAGCAGCTGATCTGGAATATTTCTATTTTATTACCCATGGAAATAAAGCATCGATTAATGGTACAATGAGCATTGGCGCTAAAAAGTATTCCTTCTGTCACGTCTATGAATTGAACAAATTCAAGAACGGAAAAATTAAAACTATTACATCGTATATTATACAAACATAATCAGCCCTGTTAAAATTCATTGTAAAAGGAGAACAATGGCGAAAAATATTTCAACAATCCTGATCAATGCTTCGCTTCAAAAAGTGTGGGACACGGTTACAAAACCGGAACTTGTTAAACTGTGGCAATACGGAAGTGATGTATTGACGACATGGGAAATTGGCAGCGATATTAAATTTAGAACCGCATGGGAAGACAAAGTATTTGAGCAATGGGGAAAAGTGTTAGCAGTGAAGCCACGCGAATTAGTAAAGTATAGTTTATTTGCGCCAAGGCCCGGGCTTGAAGACAGGCCTGAAAATTATTTTGTCATGAATTATGTTTTGACAGCTCAAAACGGTCAAACGAAGCTTGAAATAATTCAGGAAGATAATAGACCAAATGCAGTACAGGAAGAACCGCAGGGTGAAGAAAATCCGATTTTACAATCTCTTAAAAACATTGCAGAAACTCACTGATATCCGATAGATATTTCAGCAATTCGAATGCATCTGTAAGCTATATCCATTATTCTTGTTTTGTTCAATCTATCCGTGCGATAACACCGGACAGTATTTGTTAGATTAATCCCTTTCAAAAAGAAAAGGCAAAAAATATTTACAGCACCTCTTGACTTTCATCTGCCCAGATATTAATATGTAACCAATCGGTTACATATAAGACGAAAGAATCATGAGACGAGATGTTTTTCAGGCAATAGCAGATCCAAACAGAAGAGCGATCATCAGTTTATTGGCAGAGCAGCAAAAAATGAACGTTAACGGTCTGGCAGAGAAATTCAAGATCAGCCGCCCAGCGATTTCAAAGCATATAAAAATTCTTTCTGAATGCGGATTGGTAGTAACCACCCAAGAAGGGCGTGACAAGTACTGCGAAATGAAATTTGAAAAATTGAACGAAGTATCGACATGGGTTGAGCAGTACAGAAAGTTCTGGGAAGAGAAATTGGATGCGCTGGATAATTATTTAACAACACTTCAGGCAAAAAAGAAAAAATGACTTTATTTTTTTTCTCAGAAAAGAAGGGTAAAACCCCTTAAAATAAATTTACTCATCCACACAAGGAGAACTTGAAATGGCTGGAGATACAAAACAAAATTCACCAAAAGAAGATGTTTTTGTTAAGCGTATCATTGATGCGCCCGTTGAACTTGTTTGGAAATCATGGACCGTACCTGAAATGGTGATGAAATGGTGGGGACCAAAATACTATACCTCTCCTTCTTGTAAAATCGATCTCCGCGAAGGAGGTCAGTACATTTTTTGCATGCGCGCGCCAAAAAATCAAGGGGGCCAAGATTCGTATGTCTCTGGGATCTACCAAAAAATTGTCCCGATGGAACGGTTAGAGTTTACGCAAGGACTTTCTGATAAGGATGGAAACAGAATTGATCCACTGTCTGTCGGCATGCCGCCTGATTTTCCCAAAGAATTCCTTACAACAATTATATTCAAAAAAATAAAGCACGATATGACGGAACTGACCGTTATCGAACATGGCTGGACTCCCGGTCACATGTACGTATACTCACTTGCCGGAATGCATCAATGTATTGACAAACTTGCCGAGACTCTGGATTAAGGAATATGAATACAAAAACATCTGTATTCTCAGACAAAGAGCAAGTGTCTGCTCATATTAAAAAGCTCGATCCCGCTGTAAAAAAAATAGTTCAGAGTTTGCGAAAAATTATTTTAAGTACGGATAAAGAAATCGGAGAGCATATCAAATGGAACAATCCTGCTTTTTATTATACCGGAGAGATGAAACCGTTCAAACCCGAAGAGCATAAGCGGGAAATTATCGTGTTCAATTTATTTAAAGGAAGAATTATGCTGGTCTTCCCGAGCGGCGCAAAAGTAAAAGATACATCGGGATTGCTCCAAGGAGAGTATAAGGATGGAAGAAGGATTACAATCTTTAAAGATTTGAACGATGTGGCATTAAAAAAGAAAATATTGCAAAGCGTACTAAAGAAATGGCTCACTCTGGTTGAAAAATAATTATCCGGGAGAAAAAATGAAAACAACAAAAAAGAGTTCCATTCAAAAAATCAGACCCTTCTTGTGGTTCGATAATCAAGCGGAAGAGGCGGCAAAATTCTATACGGGAGTTTTTAAGAATTCAAGAATACTCAATGCAAATCCAATGACAGTAACATTTGTATTGGATGGTCTGGAGTTTATGGCGTTGAATGGCGGACCTCACCATAAGTTTACTGAAGCAATTTCATTCTTTGTCCATTGCACAACACAAAAAGAAATCGATGGACTGTGGAAGAAACTTATTGCCGACGGTGGACAAGAATCTCAATGTGGGCGGCTGTTTGATAAATATGGTGTCTCGTGGCAAATCATTCCTCATGATCTTGGAAAATTATTGGGGGATAAAGACCGTGTTAAAGCAAACAGAGTGATGCAGGCAATGCTTCAAATGAAAAAGATCGACATTGCCGGCTTAAAGAAAGCACACAAAAAGTAATAAATTACGAAAGGGATAAATGATGAAACGTCTGATTCTAGCAATTATTGCCGCGGTATTGATCAATGGAATTTTGGCAACCGCCATTGACGAAGTTTTTCATGCAACCGGTGTTTATCCACCGCACGGTCAGGTGTATTTTGATACCGATTTATTTTTGTTGGCGCTCGGTTATCGTGTTATCATAACAATCTTTGCTGCATACATTACTGCCATGATTGCAAAAGAGAAAGCAAAAACCGCGCTGTGGTTTACGGGAATACTGGGAGCGGTTCTTTGGCTTGCAGGCACAATTGCTATGTATGGTATGGGACCAACATGGTACGGAATTGTCGGTGCGGCAACATCTCTTCCGCTGGCCCTGTTTGGCGGTGAATTGTATAAACGCCGGACACAAAAATTATCAACTTCACTCTAATAAGTGTTAGGGAAATTATGAACAACGAACCTTTTATTATCGAACGGACGTATAACGCACCAGCCGAAAAAGTGTGGAAAGCGATCACTGACAAGCGCGAAATGAAACAATGGTACTTTGATCTTGTGGAATTCAAAGCCGAAGTAGGTTTTGAATTTCACTTCACCGGTGGGCCGTCACCGGAAAGACAATATGTACATCTCTGCAAAATCACCGAAGTGATTCCCGGTAAGAAGTTAACACATACCTGGCGGTACGACGGATATAAAGGAAATTCACTTGTGACATTTGAATTGTTTGCCGAAGGAAGCAAGACCAGATTGAAACTGACTCACGCAGGCTTGGAAACATTCCCGAATGAAAATCCGGATTTTGCAAAACACAATTTTGCCGAAGGATGGACAGATATTATCGGCAGATCATTAAAAGAATATGTGGAAAAGTAATTAGAAGGCGTCTCAAAAATGTCAAATCATTGTCATTGCGAGACGTTTTTTTGTCGAAGCAATCTTGTTTTTACCTTAAGTTTTGGAGATTGCTTCGGTCGCTGTGCTCCCTCGCAATGACCATCCGTTTTTGAAATGGCATCTAAGCAGTATAAATTTTTTTAGAAACCAATTTTATTATAAACTCATCAATGACTAAATTATAAGTGAGAAATTTATGAAAACATTCCTGAAATATGTCCTCTTGTTTTTTATTTTTTTCACTCTTGTTGTTTTGCCCGTTGTTTTTATTCCGGTGACTCTCACAGTAGAGAACCAAAGTGATTACAACGCGCACATGATAGTTCTTTTTTTACTGATACAATTTTCCACTATCATCTATTTGATCAAACGCCTTAACCTGTGGGGAGGAAAACTTTTCTTTAGTACGGTAATCATTTTCTGGGGTCTCCAGACGTTTATGACACAAGTGGAGACATGGTATTTTAGAGATGCGATGCCTGCAATTACTAATTCAGAATTACTGAATTTATTTCTGCGCCCATTGATTACAGCGATCACGTTTGTGCCGCTGGCAATGTGGATATTGGGTAAGTGGAAACAGAATGTCGAACGTTCCGCACCTCAAACTCAATTAAACCGATCAACCCTACAGTGGAAAGATGTATTATGGCTTTCTGCCACTTACGTGATAATTTATTTTGTGTTCGGTTTTTTCGTTGCATGGCAATTTGAAGCTGTCCGGTTATTCTATTCGGGTAGCACAGAAAACGCAGGGTTTATTGGACAAATACAGCAAACGCTGCAGACAAAGAGTTTTATTTTTCCCTTTCAGTTCTTCCGTGGATTTTTATGGATCATGATAGGATTTCCAATAGTGATGTATTTAAAAGGAAGTAAAAAAGAAAAAATTCTGGCGTGCGTTATTTTGTATTCGCTTCCGGCAATACAACTGATCGTCGATAATCCATTTATGCCGCAGCCAGTAAGACTAGCTCATTTACTGGAAGTTTCCACATCAAACGGATTGTTTGGATTATTGATCGGATACGTTTCAACAAGAAAGGTGTGAGAGGAAGCTATCTCAAAAAAGAATTTTATTCACCATCGGGTTAAATATCCGAACGCTAACGTCGTCACTCCAATCGTTCAATTTTTTCCGCTAATTCTTTCAGTTTTTCGTTCATCAGTTTGAAGCCGTTGACTGTGTTAACATCCAGCTTTGTGCTGAAAAATGGAACAAGTATTCCCCCGAAATCTTCGCTCTGCTTAAACGTGGTTGTCCCGTTTCCGTTATCAATAAGTTCGAATGTATGTTCGCCGTCGAAAAGTCCCGTAAACCAGAAATGACCGAGCCAGCGCAGTTCTTTGTTTGGTTCAAACGCAAGAATGGTTGGTGAAAACGTCATCTCCGATGATTCGGGCGGCGCAAGCAATATTGTTATTTCTTTTCCCACAGCCACTTCGCCGGTGACCGATCTGATGAACGGATTCCATTCCGCATAGCGGTTAAAGTCTGTAAGAATTGCCCACACTTTTTCCGGCGGCGCCTGAATGAGAATTTCTGTTCGTATTTCTTTTGCCGATACAACGGTGCTTATGAATGTGAAGAACAGTGCAGCTATTTTCATGATTGATTCCTTTGTGTGTTGTGAAGAATTTTTTACACATCAAAGATATTCACGAAACAGCACGTTCCTCTTGATATTTATCAAGAAATCATGGCAGGCTCTTTTTCCGTATTCTACTGAAAGTTTCGGGAGTCATCCCGAGCATGGAAGCGATATACTGCAGCGGCACTTGCGTAAAGAGTTCTTTGTTGTGTTCGAAGAAGAACTCGTACCGTTCTTCGGCGGACATGGAGAGATGGCTAAAGACGCGATCTTCCAAAATGGTAAAGCAGCGTGCAATAAACAGTTTTTCAATCTTATGCCACTGCGGAAGTATTTTTTCGATGGAGGAATATTCTTTTTTGTTGATTGTGTAGAGCTGAACATCGGTCAGAGCTTGAATTGTCCACCGCGCGGGGGTTTCAAAAATGAAGCTCGAAAGGTCGGTCACAAAATATCCTTTGGTGGAGATCCACTGCGTTACTTCTTTTTCTTCCGTTGTTGCATAGATCCGTAACAGACCTGAACGGATAAAACTTAATTGATCGGACTGTCTGCCTGCTTTTAAAAAATAATCGCCTTTCTTGATAGAGGTCTCTTTGAATAGCGATTCTATCTTTTCCAGATCGTTCTGTTTTAACGGAAAATACGAATGTAAATATTGTTCTAACTCTGTCATTGGTGTTTATTCCTATTGGATTTATTACCCAACTGCTTGTATTGTCATTCCGGCGTACGCCGGAATCCACAAGATGGATGCCAGCGTACGCTGGCATGACAAATGCTCCGCAGCTTCCTCCGAAGATATTTATTTTTTCTCTTCACGAAAATACTCCGACACTTTCGGGCGGAAGAGAACATAAAAAGTAATTACAAGCAGTACGCTGTGCATTGTCCCGCTGGAGAACGTGTGAAAGAAACTCAAGTACACATGATACACAATCCATACGAGAAGCAGCCAGCGCGCCCAGTTTGCGCCGCGGAGCGTAAACGCTCCGCCGATGATTGCCAGAAGACGGACGAAGAGACTCAACAGCAATTCGCCGGCAAACGGATCATGAATATTGAACTCGGTGGAATGATACGCAATGCCGGTAATGCCCGCGGCAATGTAGAACCAGCTGATGATGGAAATAGAGAGAGGGTGATTAATCATAGAATACGTTCTAAAAACAATTTAAGCATAAGAAAAAAATGATAGTCTTCTATAGTTTAATTTATCAAAGCCTCTTAATATTTAACCATCGATCTATTTCAAAATCTCTACTTCTTCCGGAATAAAAAATAACAATACACATCCCTTTTCACTCGTTACGGAGTGCTTAAAGCCGGGGGGAGTGTACAAATAATCACCTGCGGAGAGTATTTCATTTTCAAAAATCGCATCTCCTTCCAACACAAACACCTCTTCGCCTCCCGGATGATTATGGTACGGATATCGTGCGCCAGGTTCAAATTTTAAAAGAATGGTCGGTGCTCTTTTGGTCTGTTGATCGCGCCGGAGCACTTTTACAAAAATACCTTTTGTGTCCACTCCTTCTTCAATCAGCGAAATCCAATCGGCCGTACCGGTTTTTGTGATATAATTTTGAATGTTCGATTCCACATATCCTCCTATCTCAATTTGTTGATGAGTAATTGTTCTTCTACATATTTTCTGTGGCTGTGATTTGTCATTTGTTCCAATAGATCCAGGGAGGCGATATAGCTGACAAGATTCCCGTTCGACGAGATGATCTTTCCGTCCTGCATCACAGAGACAACAGCGTCATCCATTACCAATAATTTTGGGTACTCTTTCTGTAGTTTATCAGAGCCGGAGCAATAGGTGACGATTTTTTTATCGTCAGCCACACCAGATTCTCCCAGCGTAAATGCGCCGGCGCAATGGCTTGCAATATATTCAGTGGTATTATTTTGTTGTTTGATAAAGTCAATGAGCGGTTTGTCCTGAATCTGTTTTTCGGGTTCATTAGAACTTGGCACAACCAAAACAGTAAGTTTTGTTACATTATGTATTGTAACGTCGGGCAATACATTCAGCCCTTCTTCGCTTTGATATATTTTTTCTTCTTTGGAGACCAGGAGAACATTAAATAATTTTTTCCCCAAAGAATCCATTTTTGTAAATACATCCATCGGTGCAACAGCCTCGTTGGTCAGGAATCCGTCAAAAATCAGAATGCCGATTGTTGGCAGCGATGGATCGATAGTTTTTTTCATAAGTGTTATTCCTTTTGTTTGAAAATATAGGAATGAAGCGATGCCGACCGCGAGAAGTAACATTACCGAAAATGTTCTTTTGGTTTGAGAATAGAGGAACGAGGTAAATCCGGCTGCTAAATGAAAAATTATTGAAACTGGTTTTTGTGTCATACTCATACCGCCTTCTTATTGTGACGATACAATGTAGAAGAGCGTACGGTACTAAACCATAGACAATCTTGGGGAAAACATAGAAGATTATAAATTGTACGTCTGCTGGTAGGTCTTTGGGGATTGGCCGGTATGTTTCTTAAAGAAATTTGAAAAGTAGAACGGATCGTTGAATCCCAATGTAAATGCAGTTTCTTTTACCGGAAGTTTTTGATACCGAAGCGAACGTTTTGCTTCGGAAACGATCAATCCATAGATGACATTTTGAGCGGTCTTGCCGGTATGAAGTTTTGCATGTTCATTCAGTTTTGCTTCGGTTGTATGAAGCAAACGGGCGTGATGCTTTACCGAATAATTGTTCTTAAAATTAGCGCGGACTGATTCTAAAAATTTTAGAAATAACGCATCCGGTTTGTAGATTTCATCTCCCCGTTCAACCTTTGTCCGATTAATTTCTATCAATATCAGTTTAATGCGCGAATGGATGGAGATACGGTATTGGTAGGGCTGAAGAAGCAATTCATCATGGATGAGTGCAAACTGTTTTTCAAGAAGTGCATAATTGGGAACGGAAATGATTTCATTCAGATCGAAGTGACAAAATAAGCCGTTATGAAAGATCAGTTCCAGATCGTTATCATCCTTGCAGAAAAAATCAAGAGTGAATTCAAGAATCACTCCCTGCGCCGTCGTTGATTTCTTAAAATAATGCACTTGTCCCGATGTGATGGTGAGGACTTGATGTTGTTTGAGTGTTAACTCTTTATCGTCAACAATAACCGTTGCAGTTCCCCGTGAACACCAGATGAGCACATATTTCATCAGACGCTTTGGCGTTGTTGCGTTCGGATACTCTGCAAAGGTGAAAAGATTGATCATGATCGCATGTATATTTTTTTAAAATTGTTTCGTAAAGATACACAGTCCAAAATCAAGCATCAATTGTACGAAGCGCATCAATAACCGAAGTTTCCATTTCGATGACAATGGAGGTATCGCTTTCAATTAATGAAATGATCGCTTCTCGTGGACCCTGCCGCCAGTCAGCGCTGCCATAAAAAGAATCCTGACTGGATTGGCGATGTTCTAAACTCTCATATGTCCTGATCAAGTAATATGAACTGTCATCGTGGGGTGATGGTCCGAAATCAACCACATCAACATTCCATTGTTTCATTAATGGAAAAGAGACTTGAGAAACAAGCCGATGGAATTCTTCCCGGCTGTTTGGTTTCAGATTATACGCTCGAATTTCTACTATTCTTGTCATGTTTTTTCCAAATATTTTTATCTGTTGTGCGAGAATTTAATGCCGAAGTACGGCATCCCGTACAACGGGACTCTCGCACTAAATCCTCTCCGACAGCCTGCCTGACGGCAGGCAGGTTAAACTGTCGGAGACCATATTACCAGGTTCCATTTTGTTTTGCAATAGCAATTAATTTTTGCCCCTGTTCTGTCATTAGTCCTTCGTGTATCATCTTTTGTATTCGCTCTTTGTTCGGTGTACTCCAATTGCTCTTGGGTTTACGGGGTGAAAATCGTTGATAGAAACTTTCAACATTTCGTTTATTTGCTTTGCTGTCGATCCATCCGAAACAAAGTGCTTCTTCAATGGCTTCGTTAAAGGTAATACATTTGGTGTTGCTTTTTTTATGATACAGAATTAAGCAGACTTCTTTATTCGATTGGCTGTTCTTTTCCAACCACGTTCGCCATTGCACTCTTGTTTTGGCGTAAAAAGTTTTTATACCGTTATTTGTTTCCATTGTGAAGCCTCAGATTAATACATTTGTTCCCATCAATATAGTATCCCCGAGTGACAACCCTATGTCAGCAGGAAAATTCCATGAAGTACTCTTTCTGCGGTAGATTTTTATTGCTGATGTGATTGGTGATGGTGGAGGAGGGAAATTTATTTTGATCACTTACTTTATGGTAATTCGCAAGTCGCGAATCGCGAATTGGTTAAACGTAACGGATTTACAGGCGTTTTGAGAGGTTTGCGTGGTATGCAATGACGATGATGCCGGCAGCGATGTAGAACCAGCTGATGATGGCGATGGTGAGAGGGGACGTTTGGTCATACTATGTTGAATTGATAAGAAAGACACTAGAAATTTAATTAATATTATTTTGTCATAGCTGTCCAAAATAAAACCCTTATTGACAAAATTTTATCGAAACAAGTGGATTTATGGAAGATATTTTATGTTAAGAAAAGTAAGCCCTCCCCTACATTTCTTAAAGTGTTGGATGAGATGTGGGAGGGAGCGAAATTTAGGAGGATTGAGCGAATGGGAAAGCGATGAATGAAGGGACTTTTGATGGCGTTTTTTGCCATCAACGGGCAAGTGCGAACGGGATTCATCGCGCGCGTTAAATTTCGCAAGGGGTTCTTTTGCTTCTTTTCTTGCCCCGTCAAGAAAAGAAGGAATAAGTTTTTCTCTTTTATGATTTATTTTGGACAAGTATGTTATTTTGTAGCTAATTAAATTTGCTTCATTTGTTCAATCAACGAAGTAGGATGTGCCCAATTGAAAAGCATTTCATAGATAGTTCCATCTCCCAATATTTCAACACCTTCATCTCGCACAAGTTTTATATATCTTCCATTGAATTCTACAAGACTTTTTGCGACACTTCTTGATCGAAAATGATTTGTTTCTCTTTTTGTCGTGAATTCAGCTTTCAATCCATTTTTATTGCAAAGAGCGATAAAACTCTCGGGGTTAAAATAAAGTTTGAGCATCTTCTTACCCAACAATAAATCCATAAGATGTTTTTCTGGAAGAGTGCGGAGAATAACTGGCTCCAATACTATTGATTTAAATCCTTCCACCCAATTTACAAGTGTGATACTATTTAGAATTTCTGGTAGGTCAGCTGGGTAAGTTGTCCCAAAAAGTGTTGCTGGGTTAAAAAAACAATTGTAGACATATAAGCGAACATCAAATTCACCAAGCTTTAGAATATTTTCATCTTTTCGGTTGAGAACGCCAACCACAAGGCACTCGTCTATTGTATCAACAGCGAATTCTCTTTGCTCGGACTTTTCTAATAATTCGGTTATCTTGTCAGAAAAATGAATACTCTCTATGTTATTGTCTAAAATTACTAACGGTGGTTCACTTGTAACCGGGTTTTCGTAAACTCCGGGTTTAGCATTTATTAATTTTCGACTTCTATCAAGCATCAACATTTGTTTAAAAAATCTATCCATTTGTTTAATGCCCTTTTTCCCATATGCATCAAAAAACTTAAAGTATAAATCAGATGTTTTAGAATTAATTGTTTCAAGCATATCCTCGTTTACTTTACCCGATTTTGCTTCTATAAATTTGATATGACGAACATTTTCGCTTTCAGAGTAATTTATCTGTAGGATATCACAAATGGGAGAAAACGAACAAAAGTCCAAGGGGATAGCAATTTTATTTATATCTTTGTTTTCTTCATTAATATATTGTAATACAGACTCAATATTTTGATTAGACAAATCTCCATATTTCGGTCCCTTGAATACTTTTCTTACATTGCTTCGGTCCATTTCTAAATGAAGCCAAACAAAAGTATTAAATGTTAATTCTAAAATATGTTTCCAGAAATGCAACTTAAGTGTTTTTGTATCTGGGGAACGAGAATTAATGTTTGGAATTTCCGAAAGTAAGTTCTCTAACTCTAGTATCCGATCTATTAGGATTTTTAACGCTAGTTTATGAGCACTGAAAACCTCTCTTTGAAAACCTGGAAATTCCGACTCTATTTTTTCTTGAGTAGAGTATTTAGGGATATCTGTAACAGCATGCGTAAAAAGCCTCCTGCATTCAAGAAGCTCGTTATGGATTTGATTCTCGCTCGATAAGTAATCAGTAATAGTCACATTTAATCATGTTAAATTTTGTTACAGTTTATTTGCGCAAGACAATCTAAATTTCAATCAAGCGTTGTTAAAAATTCACACTGTTAATATTGCGTGTTATGTTTCAATTAGTTCTGCGGTCTCACCATTTGTAGATAAATACAATATTACAATTTCGGAAACTACCCCAACGAGTAATTTTGCATATTTTATTTCTAATCCTTTAAAATCTGCATCCTTTCCATGTCCGGTTCCATACCCATTTCTGAGTTCAGTAACACCATGTACTATTGAGCTAATTCCACCAAGAATTTGTTTTATTGCTTTTTCTGCTTTTTCGGGATCGGCTGCTTCTTTTGGCGTAAAGTCAAGAGTTAAAGTTGTTGTTTTTAATAGTTGAGGTAATGTCCAATAAGGATCAATAGCAATCCCCTTTTGCCTTAAAATTGATTTACAGGTGGTTTCTAAAAGCTCTTTTGCTGTTCCTATCGCAAGATCAGTATCTTTGTGAATAGCATCATTCATCGTGTTGATTTTACTACTAACATAAACCGTATTCAAATATTTTTTGATCTCCGCTTTTTTTGTAACTAAATTTGCTTGCCCAATTATTTTTTGTCTCCCACCAAAGATTGGTTTTCCTGAAATTTCATCTGTTTGTGAAATCTCAAATCCATCGTTGTTTAGGTGTTTGTTAAATATTTCCAATAGTTTAGTGACATCATCTTGATTTGTTCTAACGAGTGGGTGAAGGGTTGCCGATAGAAACTTTAAATATGTATCATCATCACAACGGAGTAAATTTATTCTTGGGTCAGTATAAATCCAATTATCGTCCCAGTCAGCATTGTTTACCATATGTTGATAAATGTCATCGTAAGCATTCTTATAGCGGTAATCTCTTGACGGTAAACCCTTCAAGTCAAAAAGACGGGCCAAAAATTCTGGCTCTGTTTTATTGCCGTAATACCATAATTTCGCAATTGACATTTCATCAGCGATATGTTGTCGAGTAACATCTGTAATTTTAGTCTTCATTCTAACATCATGGCAGTGTTATTTTTTATTTCATTTGCAAGGTCAGGTCTTTTTGTTTTTATAATGTTGCTAAAAATATTTTGAATAAATGGCGCAACGAAATATTGAGCACCTTCCTCTGGTATCAGCCCAAGCTCCATACTATCCCTATAATCACTTGACATCATATAATGGTCGTGTAGATAAAAAACATAAGAAAAATGTTGAATAAAAATATTCTCAAGATCTTTTGAAAAAGCATCTAATGATTTCAACCTATCTTGAAGATAAATTTCATTGTCATTTGAGAGTAAGTTATGATAGTAGTTATAATGAGTATGGTCATTACAACGATCTCTAATATTTTTGTATGTATTATCTTTTTGAAGCAAAATCGTAATAGCCTGCAACTTTTGAGAGCTTTTAATATAATTTGACATTATTCGATACTCAGGTAATTTATCGGTTCCTTTTCGCCAATTGTCAATTTGAGAAACAATGAAATTATTAATGTTAAAGTGGTCTTCTAAATAAAGATTAGAATAGATATTAATAATTGTAGAGTCGTAGTATTTTCTTAACAAAGCATACGAATCATTTATTCGCCCCTTTAATAAAACATCATTAATAGATTCAAGAGTACCCTGCATCGAGGAATAGACATAAGTATCGATATTTATTACAGCTTTTGTCCCCTGTGAAAGCCAG
Organism: Bacteroidota bacterium; assembly: GCA_041658205.1. NCBI lineage: Bacteria > Pseudomonadati > Bacteroidota > Bacteroidota bacterium. Next base: position 405,914 of record JBBAAO010000003.1, on the reverse strand, counting down.
CTCATTATTGAAAATGACAAACTGCGATAAAATTCCGCATACTCGGATAGCTGTCCGAATACTGTATGTTCTCGATATTCTTTTCTTAAACTTTCATTCATTTTTGTAAGAAGATACCCAACTTGTATTCAACTATCAATCTTGCCTTTTCCCTCCACTTACAGTATTATGCATAAACCAATCAAGAGAAAACGCTCTGGTTTATGGAAATTTCCACAGAACTTACCCACAAAACTCTCGACACAGTCTACACGACCGAATCGCGCCGCATTCTTGCTACACTGATTCGTCTGCTCGGAGATTTTGATGTTGCCGAAGATGCCATGCACGATGCGTTTGCGGCGGCGGCGGAGAAGTGGCCAGTAGAAGGAATTCCTGAAAATCCAAGAGCGTGGCTTGTTTCAACGGGACGATTCAAAGCGATCGACAGCATGCGTCGGCGCGAAAAATTTCTTCCCGATCAGCAGGATGGTGATCTATCACGTGAACGATTGAGCGAACAGCTCGAAGCGCATCCGTTTGATATCGCCGCGCAGATTGACAAAGGAATCGCCGATGATGAACTGCGGCTGATCTTCATCTGCTGTCATCCTGCATTATCTCCCGACGCACGCATTGCGTTGACGCTTCGCGAAGTGTGCGACCTGACCACCGAAGAAATTGCGCATGCATTTCTTACCACACCTACAACACTTGCGCAGCGGATTGTCCGCGCGAAAGCAAAAATCCGCGATGCGCGCATTCCGTATCAAGTGCCAAGCGCATCGGAATTACCGGACCGGCTGGATGCTGTTCTTCATGTGATCTATTTAGTTTTTAACGAAGGATACTCTGCATCATCGGGAGAAACATTAACGCGCGCCGATCTTTCCGGCGAAGCAATTCGTCTCGGGCGCTTGCTGATGCAGTTACTTCCCGAACCGGAAGTCAGCGGACTTCTTGCGCTGATGCTTTTGCAGGAATCACGACGCACCGCACGCACTTCTTCTGCAGGTGACCTTATTTTATTAGAAGATCAAGACCGTTCGTTGTGGAATCAGGAATTGATCGGTGAAGGAATCAAACTTGTTGAACAGACACTTTCCTCCCGCCGCTTTGGACCGTACACAATTCAAGCGGCAATTGCGGCGGTACATTCCGAGTCAAAAACCGCGGCGGAAACAGATTGGAAACAGATTGTCGGCTTGTATGATTTTCTGCTTCGGGTAGAACCATCGCCGGTGATCGAGTTGAATCGCGCGGTTGCCGTGGCGATGCGTGACGGTTTCCATGCAGGATTGAATATCATCGATGCAATTCTTGAACGAGGCGATCTTATTGATTATCAATTTGCACATTCTGCACGGGCGGAGCTCTGCCGCCGTCTGGGAAAAAATGAGGACGCCAAAATTTCCTACGAGCGCGCCCTTACACTCGCACAGCAGGAACCCGAGCGAAGATTTTTAGAGGGGCAGATGAAGAAACTGGGTTAAAAACTCAATAAAGAATTATTACCGCAGAGAACGCAAAGATCGCGGAGAAGTTTTGTACTGTCTTCATTATAATTTCTGCGTTCTCAGCGAACTCTGCGGTGTACATATTCACGAAACAATCAGTGAATTTGTAGCAAAAAAAATCATCATCCGTTGTCGATTTTTAGTTTCCTCAATCGACTATATAATGTCAGCAGGAGGAAGATGCGCCAAACAACTGGCGCACAAGTGTATCTTGGGCGCAAATAAATATTTTCGAGACCGCTTATAGTAATTACAGGAGCAACAACCATGAGAAAAATAATCGTTTTATCATTTATTACCTTAGATGGAGTAATGCAAGCACCCGGTGGACCAGAGGAAGATCCAATAGGCGGTTTCAAATATGGCGGTTGGAGTGCGCCTTATTTTGACGATGTTGTTAATAAGGTCATGGAAAAACAGATGAAACCAGCAGACCTTCTTTTGGGGAGAAAACATTTGAGATTTTTGAGTCCTACTGGCCTAACCATGCAGACTTTTGGCCCGGCATCAATGATGTCACAAAGTACGTCATGTCCAAGACCGTAAAAAAGTCAGATTGGAAAAACTCAGTTTTCATTAAAAGCTTGGCAGATATTAAAAAGCTCAAAAATTCTAAAGGTTCCGACATTCAAGTTCACGGCAGTGGTGAGCTTATTCAACTGCTACTGAAGAATGATTTAGTGGACGAACTTTGGCTCAAAATTCACCCGCTGACTCTTGGTAAAGGGAAAAAATTGTTTGACAATGGAGCAATTCCGGCAGCCCTTACATTAACGGAGAGTTTGGTTTCGCCAACAGGAGTGATTATTGCAAATTACACGCGGGCTGGAAAAGTCAAGACAGGTTCATTTTAAACACTATAAGGAGATATTACTATGAGATTTATGATGTTTATGATTCCCGCCGTTTATCAAGGGGGAAAAGGAAAAAGAGTCGGTGCAGATTTTACTCCTCCCGCTGATGCAGTGGAAGCGATGATGAAATACAACGAAGAACTGGCAAAAGCCGGTCACTTGATTGCTCTTGACGGACTTCATCCCGTTGAAAAAGGTGCGCGCGTTTCATTCCCTAAAGGGAAACCGACCGTTACCGACGGACCGTTCATCGAATCGAAGGAAGTGTTCGGCGGGTATTGGATGGTTGATTTTAAATCCAAAGAAGAAGCGGTTGAGTGGGCAAAGCGTGTTCCGGCAGCAGATGGTGACACCATAGAGATCCGTCAGGTGTTTGAAGTAAATGAATGGCCAGAAGATGCGCGGAATGCCGCAGACAGTCCTACGGTAACAGCCGCGGTGGAAAAACATAGATAAAAAATATGCAAACCAGTAAAACAAAAAACATCGACGACTACATCGCACACTTTCCCAACAGCACTCAAAAGCTTTTAAAAGAAATGAGAGCTGCAATTAAAAAAGCAGCTCCGGAAACCGAAGAGACGATCAAATACGGCATTCCGACATTTATTACGCTGAACGGCAACCTGGTGCATTTCGGCGGATACGAACATCATATCGGATTTTATCCGGCACCGCGGGCGATTGAAGCATTCAAAAAGGAGCTGTCAAAGTATGAAGGTGGAAAGGGGACGATACAATTTCCCATAGACAAACCGCTTCCTATTGCACTGATAAAAAAAATTGTACGGTTCAGAGTGAAGGAACAGTTAGAAAAAGCGAAAGCGAAAAAGAAAAAGTAGTGTGATCATAGGAGAAAAATAATGAAATACATTTGCCTTGCGTACGAAGAAGAAGCAACGCTGAATGGGCTGACCAAAAGTGAATGGGAGTCGCTTCGAAAAGAAACGCTTGCGTATGTTGAAGAATTGCGCAACAGAGGAGTATTGATCTCCACGGAGCCGCTGCAAAGCATACACATGGCGGCAACTGTGCGTGTACGTAGCGGAAAACTTTCCGTTACCGATGGTCCTTTTGCCGAAACAAAAGAAACGCTCGGGGGATTCTTTCTCATCAATGCGAAAGATTTAAACGAGGCAATTCACATTGCTTCACAGTGGCCTTCGGCTCGGATTGGAAGTATTGAAGTGCGGCCTATTGAACACGAACTACGAGAAGAGGGACGGTACGAAGCGATAGGAGAACAGGGATGAAATTTTTATGTTTGGGTTATTTAGATCGGGAAAAAATGAAAGACCTTCCTCAATCTGAAATTGATGCTATTATGCGGGAATGCCGCCCCTATTCAGAAAAGCTGTACAACACCGGGCAGGTGATTGTTGATACCGGCCTCGAAGCTGTCGGTAAAAGTGTGCGGCGCGTGAATGGTACAGTAACGATCACCGACGGTCCCTTCACAGAAACCAAGGAAATAATCGGCGGCGCATTCCTGATAGAAGCGAACGATATGGACGAAGCCATCCGAATTGCTTCGTTGCATCCGGCAGTTCAAATGACCGCGGGAGAACAATTTGGCTGGGGAATCGAGGTTCGTCCTCTTCACACATTTGAAAGTCCTGAATTAAAAGTATAGTTTTCTTTTTCAATTTGATAAAAAATTCTTCACAAAAGGAACATAGTATGAAATACATTTGTCTCGGTTACTTAGATGAGAATTTATTCAATTCATTTTCAGAACAGCAACAAAAAGATTTTATCGATCAATGCATGAGGTATGACAAAGAACTGCGTAAGAATCGCAACTTTGTCGGTGGTGAAGCGCTGCAAAGCATTAGAACAGCAACAACCATCAGATACAAAAACGGAAAACCTTTTATTACCGACGGACCGTTTGCAGAAACAAAGGAACAACTTGGCGGCATTATGATTCTTGAAGCGCGGGATCTGAACCACGCCATTCAATTAATGTCGAACCATCCGTCAACACGGCTGGGTGGAACATGGGAGATTCGTCCCGCGGATGAACAGATCAATGCGTTGTATCAGGAAGGGGAAAAATATTCCATAACTTCATGAAAGGAAACGATTAATGAGAAAAGTAGTGTTTGGAATCAATATAACACTGGATGGCGTGTGTGATTATACCAATGGAATTGCTGACGATGAACTGCACGAGTACTTCACCGGGCTCTTGCGAAGTGCAGACATCGATATCTTCGGGCGCAACACCTATCATTTGATGTACCCGTATTGGCACGACGTCGCGATGAATAAATCGGAATCGAAAGCTGTCAACGAATTTGCCAGCACGTATGATTCGATCCCGAAGATCGTCTTTTCAAAAACGTTAACGAGTGTGGAATGGAACAACACGACGCTTCTGCGTTCAAATCTTCAAGAAGAGATCATGAAATTGAAACAGCAGCCCGGAAAAAATATTTCCATCGGCAGCTTGAGCATTGCCGCATTTCTTACGCAACTCGGTCTGATCGATGAATATTATCTCTTGGTTCATCCGATAATTGCAGGAAAAGGTCCCCGCTTATTCGATGGAATCAATAATAAAATTAATCTTACACTCGTTGACACCAAAAAATTTGCGTCAGGTGTAGTTGTTCTTCATTACATAAAAAATAAAAAGGAGAATCAATAATGGGTAAGCTTGTAATGTGGAATTTGATGACACTGGACGGCTACTTTGAAGGAACAAAGAAATGGGACCTGGATTTTCACAACAAAGTGTGGGGCGATGAACTTGAACAGTTGTCCATTGAACAATTGAGGCAATGCAATTCTCTGGTGTTCGGACGGGTAACCTTTGAAGGGATGGCGGCATATTGGACAACCGCAACAGGCGAAGGTGAAGTTGCCGGTTTTATGAACAGCATTCCGAAAATCGTTTTCTCCAGGACTCTTACCAAAGCCGATTGGAACAATACGCGGTTAGTGAAAGATAATATTGCAGGAGAAATTGCAACGTTGAAACAATCAAAAAAAGATTCTTACATCTTCGGCAGCGCGGACCTTTCAGCGACACTAATGAAACTCGGATTGATTGACGAATACAGAATTTGCGTTGTACCGGTCGTTCTCGGCGGAGGAACCCCTCTCTTCAAACTAAATTCTGAACAATTGAAATTACAACTGCTCAGTACGCAAGTGCTAAAAAACGGCGGTGTTATACTTCGCTACGCAAGCAATACAAACAACTAATTCATACACAATAATTCATCAGGAGGAACATCATGGGTAAATATGTTGATGGTTTTGTCATTCCGATATCAAAAAAGAAACTTCCGGCGTACCGGAAAATGGCCCAAGTTGGCGCGAAGGTCTGGAAGAAACATGGCGCGCTGGAATATTTCGAATGCATCGGCGACGATCTTAATCCGGCACTTCCAGGAGTTAAATTTCCAAAAATGGCGAAGACAAAAAAAGGTGAAACGGTGATATTCTCATTCATCGTGTACAAATCGCGCAAGCACCGAGATAGCGTGAATGCCAAGGTGATGAACGATCCGATCATGAATCAACCGATGAATATGCCAATGCCGTTCGATATGAAGCGGATGGCGTTCGGAGGATTCAAAACAATTGTCGCGTTCTAAATTTCAAGGAACCGTGTATGTTCAAAAAAATTTTCACAACCATGCTTTTTGTTTTCACATCATCGTTCACACAGACATCATCACCGAAGGGAAATTATGCTTCCGTGAACGGCTTAAAGATGTACTATGAAATCCACCTGCCCGACGTTCAGGCGGGCGGAGATAATTCCGGTACGCCACCGCTCATATTGATCCACGGAGGGGGATCCACCATTACGACAACATTCGGAACAATTCTTCCTATGCTGGCAAAGCATCGAATCATTGTTGCCGTTGAATTGCAAGGTCATGGGCACACCAGCGATAGAAATTCACCTGAAAGTTTCGAACAGGATGCGGACGATGTCGCAACGCTTTTACAAACACTTGCCATTACACAAGCAGATTTTCTTGGATTCAGCAACGGAGGAAATACCGCAATTCAAATTGCCGTTCGACACTCTGAAATTGTACACAAACTTATTCTTGCTTCAACATTTTATAAAAGAGAAGGTTTGATCCCGGGATTCTTCGACGGAATGAAACAAGCATCCTTAGCCGTTATGCCTCAATTGTTAAAAGATGCATTTCTGCAAATAAATCCCGACACAAACAAACTGCTGGCAATGTTCAATAAAGACAAAGAGCGGATGTTACGATTTAAAGATTGGAGGGAGGAAACCATGAGTTCAATAAAAGCACCAACATTCATCATCAACGGCGACCGAGACGTCATCCTGGCCGATCACGCTTTAGCGATGTCAAAATTAATTTCAAATTCACGTTTGATGATTCTTCCTGCACAGCATGGTTCTTATATCGGCGTGGCAGAAAATCCAAATCCGGAAAAGCACATGATTGAATTGACTGTTCCAATGATCGAAGAATTTCTTGATGCGCCGATGCCTGTCGAAGACTCGACTCGTCGAGAAAAGAAATAGCGAATTTTATTATCAACATTTATTCTCGGTGAATATATGACAACAGCAAAGAAACAAATGATCACCATTGAAACAACGGTCAACGCGCCGATTGAAAAAGTGTGGAAAATGTGGAATGCGCCCGAAGATATTACGAAATGGGCTACAGGATCACCCGATTGGCACACACCGTACGCAGAAAACGATCTTCGTGTCGGCGGAAAATTCCTTTCTCGAATGTCCGCGAAAGATGGCAGCGCAAGTTTCGATTTTATCGGAACGTACGATGATGTGCAAACACACAAAACAATTACATACACAATGGAAGATGGCAGAACAGCGAAGATCATGTTTACGAATACAGGAAAAGCAGTAAAGATTGTAGAGACGTTCGAGGCAGAAACAGAGAATACGCCGGAATTGCAGCGGGCCGGATGGCAGACGATTTTAGATAATTTTAAGAAACATGTTGAAACAACAGCTTAATACATTCATTATTCCCAATTCAAAAATTAGAGACTATGAACACAGTCATTTCAAAGGACGGAACAACGATTGCCTACGACAAAATAGGAAATGGACAACCGATCATTCTTATTGACGGCGCGCTTTGTTACCGTTCATTCGGACCGATGGCGAAACTCGCTCCGCTGCTTGCAAAACATTTCATTGTTTATTGGTACGATCGCCGCGGACGCGGAGACAGCACGGATAAGAAACCATATTCTGTCGATCGTGAAGTTGAAGATATAGATGCGCTTATCAAAGAAGCAGGAGGTTCCGCATTTCTTCTTGGTCTTTCATCTGGCGCAGGTCTTGCGATTCGAGCAGCATCAAATGGACTCAATATTAAGAAGATGGCGTTGTACGAGCCGCCGTATGTATGGGATAAAAACAAAGGGAAACCTGCGGTTGATCATGAATCGGAGTTGAAAAAAATATTAGCCACCGGCAATCGCGGCAAAGCGGTGAAATATTTTATGGTGACAATGGTTGGAGCACCGGCGATTGCCGCATTCATCATGCAATTGATGCCGATGTGGAAAAAATTAAAAGCGGTCGCACATACACTGCCATATGATTCGGCGATCATGGGAAATTGGTCTGTGCCGGAGGAAAAAATATCTTCCATAACAATCCCTACGCTCATTGCTGGTGGTGGAAAAAGCCCCGCGACGTTGCGGAATCCGGTAGAATTGATCGCCAAACTTCTTCCGAATGGAACGCTCAAAATACTGGAAGGTCAAACGCACAATGTGAAAGCAGAGGTGCTCGCCGCAATCGTAATAGAATTCTTTACCAAATAATTAAACTATTAATAGCAAACGGAGGATATCATGAAAAAAATAATTGTTCGAACACTTGCGGCACTTGCCGCCATTGTTGCCGTTATTCTTATTGTTGCATCGACCAAGCCGGATACATTCCGCATTGAACGAACAACAAGCATAAAAGCATCGTCGGAAAAAATTTCAACACTTATCAGCAATTTCCACAAATGGAATTCATGGTCGCCGTTTGAAAAACTGGACCCGGCAATGAAAAGAACATTCAGCGGCTCCAACGAAGGACTCGGTGCTGTGTATGAGTGGGAAGGAAATTCCAATGCCGGTTCAGGCCGCATGGAAGTGCTGAATGTTTCTTCGTCAAAAATTACGATCAAACTGGATTTTTTTAAACCGTTTGAAGCGCATAACACAGCAGAATTTACGCTTGAACCTGATGGAGAATTCACAAAAGTAACCTGGGCAATGCATGGACCAAATCAATTTTTAGGAAAAGTTATGACCGTTTTTATGAGTATGGATGCAATGGTAGGTAAACAATTCGAGACCGGTCTTTCGAATTTAAAATCTGTTTCCGAAATGTAGCTGGTGAACGTATCAGCAGATCGAAAACTCAAAAAAAAACAATGTCGTTTCAAGCATATCTCGATAACATTAAAGCAAAAACAGGTAAAACACCTGACGATTTTAAAAATCTCGCAGCAAAAAATGGATTGTTAAAAGCTGGAACAAAAGCCGGACAAATTGTTGCGTGGCTGAAAAAAGATTTTGAACTCGGGCATGGACATGCAATGGCGATTTATGCAGTACTAAAATCGTCCATTCCAATTGAAAAAAAATCTTCAAAAAAATAATTGTTGATGTATCTTTTTGCACGATTCGGCGTAAAAATTACTTCGATTTTATTTTTCTATGAAATAAATAATTATGAACCATCTCAAAAATGAAATGTATTGTCATTCCGAACGAAGACCCAAAGGGTCGAGTGAGGAATCTCGTTTTATCAATCGAAGTTAAAACCGAGATTTCTCTCCCGCTAAAGCGGGATCGAAATGACAACGATTAGGTATTTTTGAAACCATTTCTACACACTATGGATCAAACAAACATAAAAATTTTTCACCGTGAATTTTCCGGCGAAATTATTTTACCCGATAATGCAGCATACGAAAAAGCCCGCGCAACATTTATTCACAAAGGTTCACCGGCGCTGGTTGTTCGTCCGAACAGCTCAGATGATGTGGCCGTCGCAATCCGTTTTGCGCAAAACAATTCGCTGCTTCTTTCCATTCGTAGCGGAGGGCATAATGGAGCAGGACTAGGAACGAACAACGGTGGATTAGTTATCGATCTTTCGGCGATGAACAACATCCGGCTTATTGATAGAGAGAAACATATTGTTCGTATTGAATCGGGTGCAATTTGGAAGAATGTAGCCCTGGCGCTGCAAGAGCATGGACTTGCGCTTTCGTCCGGTGATTCAACAACAGTTGGTGTCGGCGGATTGGCGCTCGGCGGCGGTATTGGGTGGATGGTGAGAAAATATGGATTGACAATTGACAGTCTGGTTGCGGCGGAAGTTGTAACGGCTGATGGCAGAGTATTGCGTGCAAGCGCGATTGAACATGCGGATCTCTTTTGGGCGATTCGAGGCGGCGGGGGAAACTTTGGCGTTGTTACCAATTTTGAATTTGCCGCCCATCCGGTCAATAAAGTGTATTCCGGAATGATCATTTACGCGCTTGAAAATGTTCCGGCGTTACTCAAAGGCTGGCGTGATTACATGCGGGTTGCAACAGAAGATCTCACCGTGATGTTTCTGTTGATGCCGTCATTCATGGGAAATCCTCCCTCGGCAATTGCATGGTGCTGCTATGCAGGGGACGATGAAGCATCGGCGATGAAGGCGATTGATCCGCTGCTTCAGATAGGGAACGTTGTTCAAAATTTAGTTACAAAGAAAAATTATGCCGACGTACTCGAAGATCCTCATCCGCCCGAAGGAATGAAGATTATTGTCAACAACGGCTTCACCGAAAAATTCAGTGATGAATTCATTCACACCGTTGCGAAGCATTACGGTAAGGATAATAGTCCGGTATTGCAGATACGAAGTGTTGGAGGCGCGATGAACCGCGTTACTCCGAATGCAACGGCGTTCGCTCATCGCAACAGTGAGGCATTGTTTATTTCGGCAACATTTTTGCCGCTGAATGCATCCGACAGCGATACGGAGAAAGCGATGATTCCGTGGAATTCAATCTTTCCGTTTACTTTCGGCGCGTATGTCAATTTTTTCAGCGAGGCGACCGAGAAAGAAGTTTCTATTGTGTATCCCAAAACAACATACGAACGCCTAGCAATGATCAAAAAGGTATACGATCCAAAAAATATTTTTAATCAGAATTACAATATCCCGCCGGCACGTTAAGCTGCCGGCAGTATTTCTTTTTTCCTCAGCACGCCCGCGCTGATCAATGAGATGACAAGTCCCACTGGGAAGATCTCTGCCAATGTCATGCCGTAGCGGATGAACGGATTTTTATACATCTCTTTCATGCTCTCCATCTCTTTTATCTTTGCGTCGATCTTCTCCTGTGCCGATCCTTCTTGTTTCATTTTAGCGATAAGTGAATCGGTGTATTTATTCATGAAGTTCTCTTTCACCCCCGGCATACCGTTATAATACACTTCCCATCCTGTTGCATAAAAGAACGATGCGATGGAAGCAATTGCTAATCCTACCTTAAGCCCTTTCCAAAAAGTGATTGTTCCATTGCCGTGCTTGTCACGGAACGATTTTATGCCAAAGAAGATCAGGGACAAGACGACGAGCATCGTTGCATAACCCAGCAATTCCGAATGTTCCTTTAGGATTCCCTGGTCTATCAGATAAAAAGTGATGACGAACATCAGGACCATCAACAGTCCGGACATAGTGCCGTAGAAGAGTACAATCTTACGCATGACAACCTCTTTTATAGTGTGATAAAAAAATGAAAATATTTAATACAACATACACGCAAGATACGGCGGGGAATCCCTTCACGCATCACCCAAAAGGGTGAAAAAGGGTTTTTCATCCTTTTTTCCTATCCAAGAATCCGCAGTTCTTGCGCCCGTTTAATTGCTTCGGTTCTGCGCCGTGCATTCAGTTTTAGAAAGAGACTGGAAGAATGCGATTTGATTGTGTGCGGGGAGAGGAAAAGTTTCTCCGCAATCTCGCGATTAGAAAGTCCATGCGCTATCAATACAAGTACTTCATGTTCTCGTTTGCTGATGCCGAGTGCTTCGAGCGTTGTCGCATCGGGATGGAAGTCCGGAGACTGCGGCAGGAGAGGACGATGTGTCAGTTTCCACCCGATCCAAATTCCGAGCGATGTAAACAGCAGTGCGATGAATCCGATATAAAACTCTTCAGAGAGATCGCGAATGATGAATTGGTATTCGATAAACTTTAGCACGAACAACAATGCCGCCATGGCGACACCATATAGTATGGTCGTTTTTCGCATGGGGGAAACTGCAAAAAGAGAAGGAAAAACGCAAGAAGGGAGATCGTGAAAAAGGGACAAAATACGATATGCGATTTTGCACAGAGCACGCAAAAAATTTTACAGAGGAATGGATCTGAGTCTGGAAAAGGTATCTTCTACAATAATTTGACAAGATAGTGATATAACAAATATCTTTCTAATCTTTATGCAAGATAGTATTATCGGATCGTACCTCAGACACTTCGCTTCGCTCAGTGTAACAAGGTGTTTTTTAAAACTCCGTATCCGTGATAATCTGTTTTTCTGTGTCATCCGTGTTCTATTGTTTGGGACGACCGAATCTGCAGGGAATCTGATTGTACTATAGGATCGTACTTCAGACACTTCGCTTCGCTCAGTGTAACAGGGTGTTTTTTTTAAAACTCTTTATCCGCGACAATCTGTTTTTCTGTGTCATCCGTGTTCTATTGTTTGGGATGACCGAATCTGCAGGGAATCTGATTGTACTATAGGATTGTACCTCAGACACTTCACTTCGCTCAGTGTAACAGAGTGTTTTTTTAAAACTCTTTATCCGCGACAATCTGTTTTTCTGTGTCATCCGTGTTCTATTGTTTGGGACGACCGAGTTTGCAATTGTCATAGTGTAAAGCGTGATTGAATACCAAACTGAAGTGTGACGCTTGTTATCATCTATGTATAATAAAAAAATCGTTCTCACACCCCCGAAGAACATGCTGGGAAGAGAGAACGATTGAAAGAAAATGAAAATATGTAACTACTCAGCGGTTGTGATTTTTTGCCACTAAAACACGGAAACACAAAATTTCACCAACCTTTTTGAGGTAATGGTTCAAATTCTTTTTACGGACTTTGGTGTTTTTGTGATTTGGTGGCATGTTTTTGAATTTTTATGTATTTCTGCTGAGTAGTTACGAAAATATATATTATTTCTTCTTCGGCTGCTGGTTGAGTACGAGCCAGTAATATCCGACACTCCGGATCGCTTCGGCGAATTTTTCAAAATCATCCGGCTTCACAACGTATCCATTTAATCCTAAATTATGACCTTCCACAATATCTTTTTGCTCACGGGAAGTTGTTAGCATCACCACTGGAATATCTTTTGTTCGTTCGTCAGAACGGATTTCTCTCAGAACATCCAATCCGCTTTTCTTTGGGAGCTTCAAGTCCAACAACACAACCTTTGGTGCATGCCCAATCGTTCGTGAAGCAAATTCGCCGCGGCAGAAGATGAAATCTATTGCGTCTTCTCCGGTCTTTACCCAGACAAAGTGTTCGGCAAGATTATGCATCTTTAAAGCTCTCATGGCAAGTTCTGCATGGTGAGGATTGTCCTCCACAAGCAGGATATTTACAGGTTGATCTGACATAGTAATTTCCTTTCAAAAATAATGAACTACAAATCCGGAGTATTATTATCCTACAGGCAGGACAAAATAAAACGTTGCCCCTTTTCCGACCTCACCTTCAGCCCAGACTTCCCCTTTGTGACGATGAATTGCTCGGCGAACAATTGAAAGCCCGATTCCCGTCCCTTCAAACTCCTCATCCGAATGTAAACGTGAGAAAACACCGAACAGTTTCCCCGCATCTTTCATATCAAATCCGGCACCGGAATCTTTCACAAAATAGACATTTCTGTTTTCTTCACTTCGCCCTCCCACGATGATCGTCCGTTCATCTTTCGCTAAAGTAAATTTAATCGCGTTGGAAAGCAAGTTGCTCCAGACCTGGCGCAATAACAACCTGTCCCCGCGGGCTTCCGGCATTTCCGGGATAGTGATTACAATCTTTTGCAGTGCTTCCGGAGAGGCGATATCGTTAAATGTCTCCAACGCTAACTCTTGCATATCAATCTGCGTCATTTCCAGCTCTTTTTTATTGGTCTTGGAAAGCATCAGCAGGGCAGAGATGAGGTTCTGCATTGTCTGGGTATTTGTGCGGATGATGGAGAGGAGCCGTTTCCCTTCATCATCCAGCTTCTCTCCAAGGTGCATCCCCAGGAATTGTGTAAATCCATTAATCGTCAGCAGAGGTGCGCGAAGGTCGTGTGAAACGGAGTAACTGAACGCTTCCAATTCTTTATTCGCGTTTTCCAGCTGCGCTGTCCGTTCCGCAACACGCTGTTCCAATTCCGCATTTAATTTCCTAACCTCTTCATCCGAACGCTTCATTGCCTCTTCTGCAATGACACGTTCCGTGATGTCGCGTGCGACGGCCTGAAATCCGAAAATCTGTCCGTTCTCCATCAATGGCTGAACATTTTGTCCCAGCCAAAATTGTTTTCCTTCTTTATTGATTGCGGGAAATTCAAGGTAGGAAGTGTACTGTCCGTTGAAAAACTGCGTTGCATAATACTGACGAGCTTTATTTCGAAAATCGGGATGGAAAAGTTCCAGGTAATGTTTTCCCATGAACTCTTCTTCGGTGTATCCAAAAATTCTCAAACTGACGGGATTAACATAAATGAATCGTCCTTCGCCATCTGTGCGATAGATGATGTCGGCAGCGTTTTCCACGAAACGGCGGTACTTCTCTTCGCTTTCGCGAAGTTTCTCGTACAATTCTTGCAGATCAGGCTGTTGTGGTTGCATGCGAAGAAGAGTGAAACGATAGTATGTCGTTGAATTATTCGAACAGAGGTACGCCGCTAAAAATATAGCGGCCCCATAATTTCTATTGTTAAATTTTGATGCTACTTCAAAATTCCTTCGATCTCTGCAAGGATGTTTGAATCAAATTCGGTATTAGAAAGACATTTTAAAGAATCCGCCAACTGCTCCGGTTTGCTTGCACCGATCAGGACGGAAGTAATCCGTTGATCTTTCAGAAGCCATGACAGTGCCATCTGAGCGAGTGACTGGTTTCTTTTTTTTGCTATCTCATTCAACTTACGGATCTTGTTGAGTTTGTCTTCTGTAATTTGTGCAGTCTTTAAGAACCCATGTGGTTTTCCAGCACGCGAATCGTTTGGAACGCCGTTCAAATATCGATTGGTGAGCAATCCTTGAGCGAGAGGAGAGAACGGAATACATCCAACACCGTTTTGATCAAGAATATCCATTAATCCTCCTTCAACCCATCGTTCAAACATGGAATATTTTGGTTGATGGATCAGGCAGAGAGTTCCCAATTGTTTTAAAATGGCGATTGCTTTTACAGCTTCCTCATTGCGATAATTGGAAATGCCGACATACAACGCTTTTCCCTGCCGGACGATTAGATCAAGAGCAGACATTGTTTCTTCCAATGGTGTTTCCGGATCAGGGCGGTGAGAATAAAAGATATCAACATATTCAAGTCCCATTCTTTGAAGACTCTGATCGAGACTGGATACAAGATATTTTTTTGAACCCCACTCGCCGTATGGACCTTCCCACATATAATATCCCGCTTTGGTAGAAATGATCATTTCATCCCGATGACCGAGCAGATCTTGTTTTAAAATCTTTCCGAAATTTTCTTCAGCAGAACCGGGGGGTGGTCCGTAATTATTTGCGAGATCGAAGTGAGTGATGCCGCTGTCGAATGCGAGATGGATAATGTTTCGGCAATTCTCGTAATCATCCACATGACCGAAATTGTGCCAGAGACCGAGTGAAATGGCAGGCAGTTTGATTCCGCTTTTGCCGCAGCGACGGTATTGCATTGATTTGTAACGGTCAGAAGAAGGAAGATAGGGCATAGTTTCTCGTAATAAGTTGTGCCGGAAGTGTACTGAATATTTGTTCTGATAACAATATACTTGTGCAATTCAGATGAAGAGAACACGGATGACACAGAAAAATGGATTCACACGGATACGGAGAAAAAAAAACAAAAGCTGTTCAGATTGATCAAAACGGATCTGCTAAGCTATTATTCAGGTGAATCATAAATTACTTCTCCTTCTGAGCGTAGCGAAGAATCTGAAAAAACTACACATGAGTCTTCGAGCGCACAAACCAGATTTTTCACTGCGTTCCGCAACAAAACTGCGGAACTCGTTCAGAATGTCATGGATTTTAAACTGTTTTATTTCGTCACTGAGTAGTTATATCAAAACTAAAATATTCAACGGTTCTTAGACACAGTTGCATATGCTGTGGAAAGAGCATCTTTCAGGGTAGAGATTTTTACCTTTTTCAGTTCGATCATCGTCCATCCCTGTTTTCCCCAACTTCCCGGAATCGGAAAAATAACAGCTGCATCAAATGCGCAAAATGCTGATTGATCAATCGGTGATAGTTTCACGACGGCGACCGATTTCTTTTCGTCCAGTGTTGCAAAGATTTTCTTTTTTATACGGAAGGATGATTTTTCAAAGTGAGGATGCTCTTCCGCCTGGGAAAAAGCAAGCGCCAATTGACGGAAGGTTTTTGCACTGATCATGGCGTATTCAATTTTGTATAATATCGATGAGCGAGGATCGATATCGGTAATCCGACACACACAATCAAAATTCCAATTGCTTCCGCTCCTTTGGCAACTGTGAAGGGGAGCTGCGGAACATTGGAAAGCGGAAGAACAACTAGATTCATTCCAGACCAGATAACAACTGAATACACAATTCCTAAAAGATATTTATTTTTTGAAAGACGCATCAGTTTAGGATAGATCACGAAAAAAAGAGTTGTCCACGAAAAGGCGATCACAAAATGAAAGAGGAGTCCATATGACGCCATTACAATACCGCCGGAAAACGCACTATTGCCAAACACACCGCTGGCGATAAATCGCAGCACGTTCATTGGATCTTTCCCCGTGGTGAAATAATATCTAAGCATGGCCGCGGAGATGTCCAACGTGCCAGCTAACAATCCTGTGAATACTATCGGTATGAAAATGCGTTTCATCGTCCAATATACATAAACCGGAACGGTACTCGCAACTGAAGTGGATGTGTCGTTTCGATATAAAAATAATTTTCCATAAACGCTTTTGTTCGTGGAGTGACTGTGAATGGGATCATGATCGAGTCGGAAGGTGCTATGGTTTGCGAGCTTATCTGTGCGCGGATGGAAGAATCAGCACAACTAATGCCGCGGATATTGATCTGGTCCGAGGTGGTGTTTCTGAAGACAAATGAAACGCGGATTGTTGTCCCGGCTTCTGCTCCGCCAAAATTAATCACCGACATCGGCGGAACAATTTCCAATACCGATGTCACCGTTCCGGTGAGTCTTGCTTCAATCTGCGGCTGCATAGGATCGTTTGAATTGACCGTCACGATTTTTGTGATTACACCGTAGAATCCAAGAGAATTGAATGAAACGGTAATTGTATCGCTTTTACCCGGAGGAATCGCTTCGGCAGAACGTTTCGCCGAAGTGCAGCCGCATGATGTTTCAATTCCTTGGATGATCAGCGGTTGATTGCCGGTATTGGTTACTACCAATGGAATTGATTTTATCTCTCCTTGATAAATTGCACCAAGTGTAAATATTGTTTTGTTTAATTGAATTACCGGCTGCGCCGAAAGTAGAGAGAGTGCGAATAGTGAAAAAAGAAAACTCAAAAATAATCTGAAGAGAGATGTCATCAATATGTTCCTAAAAATTGGCTAGACAAAGATACTCTTTTCTCTATTAAAGAAAAACCATGCGAAGGTTGAAAATTTATTCCAATGGAGATTTTACAATTCTCATGGATAGATTTTCATTATTGTTCCTATGATAGAATATAAAAACAATCCTGAAGTAAGAAGTGTTTAATCTGATAATGAACATTGCTTATTCTATAATGCGAATCACACTTGTCCAAAACACATTGATAAAACAACAAAATCCTTCACTCTCTTGTTTTCTTGACGGAGCAAGAAAAGAAGTCCGCCAAAGGCGGACGAAATTTAACGCACGCGATGAATCCCGTTCGCTCTAGCCCGTTGATGGCGCGAAGCGCGCCATCAAAAGTCCCGTCATTCATCGCTTTCCCATTCGCTCAATCCTCCTAAATTTCGCACCCACGCACTTTAATACAATCTCTTCTATAGCAAAAGGGGTTTACTACATGTAATCAAAATAAGTTTGCTCAATTTGAGATATTACGACCAATTTTGTATTCACTTAATATTTATTTTGGACAGCAGTGAATTTGAATGACACACGAAACGTAAAAGTCTTTTCAAAAATAACTCTACCGCCATCCTGAGCGTAGCGAAGGATCTAAGAAATTCTAAGATTATTATATTGAGCACTGCGAACCCCAAGAACGGCTCTAAATTATGGAATCGTATAAATCGGATTATCAATATGTAAGAGGTATGGTTCGCAAGTGAAATTCAAACGCAAATCTGAAAAAAGGCTCAGAATCTCTGCCCGTTCAAAGAGTACCTTCAGTGTGGCAGGCAGGTTCATTCCGATAAACAATTTTGGGATTCAGAATATCTATTTATTGGTGTATTGTTATTTGGACTCTTGACTCTGATTATTTCGTTTAGCACATTCACACGTCATCTCGAAAGTATACTCTTCACAATCAAACGCAGGAGGATGGAATGATCTTTATTTGGTTGTTGGTTGGCACGTTCATGGTTTCCGTGCCATTTTATATATTTTATAATCCGTACGATTTGTGGCCATCTATCATTGCAGGAGGTATTGGTGCTGGGGTCTATTTGCTTGCTCTCGCAGTCAAAGTGATACGATCCGAACGATCATCAAAATTGAAGATGATAGTGGCGACTAGTACTCTGGTGATTCTTGCGTTGAATTATATCGGATGGAGCTCGATGAACGATATGAGCACTTATCAACGATCAACATTAGCAAAAATCCGTACGGTGATTGCAGAAGGAATTTTTATTGGTGACGATGTGAATACTCGCGCCATGCCGGTTTTCGTTCAGTACCACAAAACGATGGGAAAGAAGAAAGGAATTGTTACCATCTTCAAAAACATTCATGGAAGCAAAATGAAAGGGGATATGTTTTTATCCGAAGATTCTCAAAATGATGCCAGCAAACGATATGTCCATTTTTATGGTGACACGATGGTTGTATTGACCAGCATCGATACAATAGCGCGAGGGTTGAAGAGTGAATTTGCAAATGCCAACGGAAGTAGCGGCAGAGTGCAAACAACAACGACGATTACTGCGAAAGGAGTAACGTATGAACGCAACAACTGATTCAAACAACACCCAGGAATTTTCTCCAAAATATTTGGAATGGCTCTTCTCCTTAACCATTGCTTTTTTGACATTTTTATTTGCCATTCTACCGGCAATGACTTTTATGGGGCATAGAGATCCAACATTTGTTACACCCGCACCAGTTGTTGCCGGTGGAATAATTGTAGGGCATGGAATTAAAGAGTTTCAGGGATTACCACTTGATCAGATCTCCATTGCTATTGCCGTAGGAGCGCTGATGTCAATTCTTATTTTCTTTGTAGCCGGCCCAACCATTCTTTTGAATAACCTTCATTCTTTTTCCAAGAAAGAGCATCAGGAGTCCAAAACATTTTCTTTTCGTTCGTTCTTCCGTACGCTTGTATTCCTTTTGGCATTAATTGCTACCGGTATGATGGCGATCTATTCAAGCATGATGTCGATACAATCCCCAAGGATATTCGGAATGATGAAAATAGATAATACCATTGCCGAGGAACGGGACATGCTTACCAATGAAATGGCAAAGGCATATCCAAAACTGATGACTGATTATTATGTCAGACGGGCAACGAATAATCGATCCACATTTGCTTCACTTTCCGAACTTGGAATAAATCAACAAACTCCATTCGGCGAATTAATCTTGCAGCCAATGAATAATGATTCTTCTATTACAGTAGTAGCAGTTGGAAATCATGAAGGGGGAAATACGGCATATAAAAATGACAATGGTTCCACTGGACGTTTACAGTATATCATGGAAATTTATCCTTCCAGTGCTTTTCAATCCATCATACGACAAAATTAAAAGGTGCTTATGAATACGATGAACGCATCCAAATTACAATGGATTACCTTTCCACCGAACTGGACATGGGTTGCCGTGGGGTATTGTTACTTTATCCTGGGACACCTGCTGCCGATAGCGATTATGCAATGGCTTTCCGGTTATTTTCTCTTTTTGAAGGTGGTGATTGCCGGATGGGCTTTCGGAGGGTTGGCGGTAATTGCATTTATTATCGGATTTCGATCCCGTGGTGTTACCGTGCTTGAAGCTGTCATCTCATCAATACTGTACACACTTACGATGAGTGTTGCCGTCGCGGGCTTCTGGACAAAAGCGATGGATATTTCGGGACAGTTGTGGTTTATTCTTGCCATTGTTGCCTCAGCAATTTCTTCTGTTATAGGAGAAATTATTCAGCATTCAATCGAAAAACAACAATAACTCAATGTGACCGTCACCTATAAATAATTTGCCCTAGGTGACGGTCACGTTAATTTTGTTGTACTACTTCAACAACACAGTCCTTTTCATCTCCACATTGTTTCCAACGGTAAGCCGGTAGAAATAAATACCGCTCGAAAGTCCTGAAGCATTCCATTCCACTTGTTTCCATCCTGCATGTTGCCGTTCGTTCACCAATTGACGGACTGACTGACCAAGGAGATTGTAAATTTCCAGACGCACATTGTTTTCCGTTGGTATGGAATAACTGATTGTTGTTGAAGGATTAAAAGGATTCGGGAAATTCTGTTCCAGCACGACAGTGTTGGGAATTGTTAAAGGATTATACTCACCAACACTCGCCGGTGCATCAGGGTCAATAGCAATCGCTTGAATGTCAGACTTGCCGAGAGTTCCTATAACAGTTGCTTTTCCTGTTGATGTATCTATCCGAACGAGTGAGTTGGTTGCAGTTCCTGTACCGGCAAGACCATAAAGTGTTCCTTTTTTATCAAAGACGATATCGGTAATTGCCGATCCTATTCCTGCGCTTCCTACCAATGTGGAAAGTCCGGTGGCACGATTCAATTTATAGATATTATCCACCGCGCCCGAAGTATTGCGGAGAGACATCCATAATGTACCATTCAATGGATTTACAGCGAGTCCGCCGGGGCGCTGCGATGATCCGTTCGTACCAATTTGAACTAGTGCACCAGTGTTGATGTTCACAGAATAGATTGTACCATTAAACGCTCCGGTATAGGCCATGGAATCATTATAGAGCGCAAGTCCTTTCAGATTTGCTGACGTTGTGGAAGAGATCTGCTGTACGTCTACCCCATCACTACTCATCCGATAGAATGCGCCACCGCTGGAAACCGTGTTATTATAAACAATCAACTCCTTTGTTTTCGGATGAACGCGTAAACCATTGAGTTGCAAAACATCGGTTTTCCGAACAAGTGAAAGAGATCCGTTTCCGGTGTTTAGCGTATATAATTTTCCTCCATCCGTACTGCCGGATGCTGCGTACAATGTTCCGGGAACAGCACTCAGCAGGGGACTGGAATATTCTTTTACAACAGTTGCTTTCTTCAGTATGATATCGTTGTTCGGATCGAAACTCATTGAGACAGGAGAAGAAGAAAATGCAAACGTGAAGGTATCATTCTTTGTTGTGTTCCAAACTTTTATTGTTGTATCGGTTCCATTCTGTAACACGAATCGGAGCGATACAGGCATTTTCCATATTGTTGCGGAAGATTGCGTTTGTTGAATGCGGACAAATACATTATTTGCCGGTCTGTTCAGTGAATACTTAACGAAATACTCGGGATGATTCGCTGCTTTCAACCATTGATCGAAGAACCAATTCAAATCCTGCTTGGTTCGAGTGTTTATCATCTGAATGAAATCGTTTGTCGTAATCGATCCGTATTTCACCGAAGGAGCCGTTCCATATGCATAGAGAGCATCAAAGAACACAGAATCTCCCAGTACGGAACGGAGCATATGAAGAACACTTGCCGCTTTATTGTATGTAATTGCAGTATTGAACAACACGTGTGAAGGTGGAACATTCACCGCCCAATCAGCAACATAGATTGCCCAACCGGGATTTGCTGCAAGATAACCTCCTGCAATTTGATTGACATACTGTTTGTACACACCAGCTCCTAACGTATGCTCTGCCCATAAAGCTTCTCCATACGTAGCAAAACCTTCGTTCAACCAGATGTCTGCCCATGTTGCGCATGTAACCATATCGCCGAACCACTGGTGAGCATACTCGTGTGCCACGAGAAATTCCGCAGCATAACCGTTCGGCAGCAAGCTGGTAAGCGTTTGATTCTCCATTCCTCCCCAGACAAATTGCTGGTTCAATGTTGCGAATCCGTTCTTCTGGAACGGGTGTTCTCCAAACAATTGAGAGAAGCGGGTCGTCATAGGAAGAATTTTGGTCTTTGCTGTGTTCAATGCGTTCTGATCCTCTCCCGCATTCCAGTAAAAGAAAATGGGAATACTGTCCGAAGGGTTGGGGAGTTTTTTCCAATACACAATATCAAGATTATAATTTACTTTGGAAGAAATGACGACGAGATACGTGCTGACAGGTTCTTTGCTGACCCAATGAAATGAAAGAGAATCTCCGGTGCGAGTTGTATCCTTCAGCAATCCATTTGATCCGAGTTTTACATTTCCTGGAACCTTCGCACGGAGTTCCATGGTTGCCTTATCGTACGGTTTGTCCCAGCACGGAAACCATTTTCGTGCCCCTTCCGGTTCTGCATCGGTAAAGATCATTCCATCCGATCCGACAAAGAACGCACCGTCGGCAACATCGTTATGTCGGTAATAAATCAGAACAGAAAGAGTTTCGTTTACCTGATATGTTTTATTCAATTGAATGGTAAGAATATTTCCGGCATGCGTAAACGATGTTCCTGCAAGACGAATCGAATCAATTGTTATGGAACTATTGACTGCATCTAAAGAAACGGAAGAGAGTGTAGAATCTGCTCTTAACATCATTGTAACGGAACCGGTAAAGGATTTTGGAAATGGTGTGGAATAGTTCTTATAGAGATCAAGATTAAGCGAATAATGAAGGGCGTCAAATGAATGTTTCGGTGAACCGGGTGAAGATGTTTTTGCAAATGTTATCGGAAGAGAGCGTTGTTGTTTTCCATCAGAACAGATTTCTGCTCCGGTTTTAATTTTTTGTTGTGCGTGAATATTGAGGATGAGTGCAGTGACGAGGAAAAAACTGTAGAAAATTCTCACAAGAGACCTTTCGAAAGATAATAAATACTTGGGGTCGAATTAGTGAGAAATTATACGGCATACGCAGCAAACTGTTGCGCTGATTATGGATTTAATTAACGGAGAAAACAATCTGAATTGTAAAACCCCAACACTTTACAAGTGTAAATAATTTTTGCGAATGGTATTAACGACAATGCTTGAAACCTCCACACTGTTCACTTTATTCAACGATTTTGTTTAATACTTGTAAGAACACTTCAACAGGTTGTGCTCCGGAAACAGCATATTTATTGTCGAAAACAAAAAAGGGAACACCGCGTGCGCCGACTTGATGTGCCTGGTAGATATCATTATTTACCGCATCGGCAAACTCGTTTCCGGCAAGCATCATTCTTGTTTCATCCGGATTCAATCCAGCCTCTTCTGCTAATTGAATCAACGTTTCGTGATCAGCAGTATTTTTTCCTTCGGTAAAGTATGCTTTGAAGAGGCGTTCCTCGATTGCATCCTGCTTTCCCTGTTTTTTTGCGAAGTGGGAAAGGCGATGTGCGTCGAATGAATTGGCAGCAATAGCGTTATCAAAATCATAATGCAATCCAACGTCACGTGCCATGTCGGTCACGCGGTCGTTCATCTGTTTTGCTTGTGCGATGCTGATCCCTTTATGTTCCGCTAAAAATTGATTGATATTCTTATCGGGATCGGTTACCATGTCCGGATTGAGCTGAAAACTTTTCCATTCAATCTCAACATGTTCTTTGTCGGGAAATTGCTGCAATGCTTGTTCAAAACGACGTTTGCCAATGTAACAAAATGGGCACATCACGTCCGACCAAATTTCAACTTTCATATCTGAAAACCTTTTATTCTTGTAACTATTCAGCGTTTATGATTTTACCACTAAAACACAAAATTTCACCAATCTTTTTTGGAAAATGGTTCAAATTCTTTTTGTGCACTTTCGTGTTTTCATGTTTTTGAATTTTTATGTAATTCTACTGAGTAACCGATGTTACGCCCTACGGGTCGTAGACAAAACTGAAAATTCTTCTTATCTCGTCCTCGACGAGTCGAGTCGTCGACCTAAAGGGACTCTCAATTTGGAAATCGTAATGCACTACAAATATTACGCGCCTACGGCGCATTTTAAAACCGATAAAATCATGAACAAATTCGCTTGTTCCGTTGTCCCGAAGGGACAAGATATTTGTAGAAGATCAAGTGAATCAATTTTCAAGTCCCGTCAGGGACGAAATATTCTTTCATTAATAAGGATGTGCGTAACTTTTTCAGAGATCTCATTTTGTTAATAAAAATATTTTTGAACTAAGAAACTACTGAGATATTCCTCCCGAACTGAGTGACGACGATGCAGTTTTTGTTTTTTCTTCCACAAGCGTATTGATCATATACATCATCCCTATTCCAATAATCATCAATGCAACACACAGGTATCCCAACACATTATAGTTTTGCAACGGTCCTTGATCAATCTGGACAATGATCATACCAGCAAATATGGAAGCAACACCGCCGGAAATTTGCTGCAACGATGAATTGATACTCATAAATGCACCCCGATCAGAAATTTCGGGAACTGCCGTCATTAATGTTGTTGCAGGGATCATGCGAGACATAATCCCTGCAAAAAGAATCACATTAATAAGGACTACTTCCCACAACGGTGATACGGAGAGGTTTGTATAATAAATAATCGCAACCCCGGCAACAACAGTTCCGATAACAAACATTCTGAATTTTCCAACCGTATCGCTGAAGCGCCCCACAATCGGAAGAATAATGATTGTTGCCATACCGGTAAACATGAACACCAGAGGGAGATGTTGCTGTGTAATACCAATATTATTGACCAGAAAGGCGCTTGAAAAAGGCATCATTAAAAATCCCCCGATTGTCAGAAATGCCGTTGTGGCAAATGCTTTCACATAGTCAGGGTGGGAAACGGTCGTTCGTAAATGATTGAATGCATTGTGATGAGACGATCGCTCAAACGAAAGATGTGTGTCAATGGGACGGACCATTTTCATCATCGCTATTCCTGCCGGAATACCAATACCGACGATCATCATAAACGGTGCATGCCAGCCAATGACATTGGCAAGGTAAATGCCGAGCGGAATTCCTGCCACCTGTGCAACGGCAAATGACATCTGTACAAATCCCATCACACGGCTTCGCACATTCATTTCAAACAAGTCGGTAACAATAGAAAGCGATACGGATGCAATCACACCGCCAAAAATACCGGTGACAATACGGGCGCCGAGCAGGAAGTAGTAGTTGGTTGCAATGCCGCAGAGAAAGGTTCCAAGAATAAAGCCGGCATAAAAAAAGAGAAGAAATCTTTTCCGATCATATTTATCTGCAAAACCGGCGGCGAGGAACCCGGAAATACCCGCGCTGAATGCGTATGCTGAGACGATTGACCCGAACTGCGCCGGTGTTACACCCATTGTTTTCATCAGCAGCGCGCCGAGAGGCGCAATAATGATAAAATCGAGAATCACCGTGAACTGAATAAACGCCAGCACGGCAATAATAAATATTTGATAGCGTGTAAACACTTTGTCTTTTACGTTTTCGGTCATAATCCTTATTGTTCGATTGATGAAATAGTGAACCTGTTTAGCCTGAGCCTAAAATAGACGAATACAGAGAATGCTTATTGCACCGTCCCGAATCGCTTGTTTTTTTCCGTCATTGAGATGAAATACCGGAGTCTTTTTGTATATTCATCCGGCCGTATTCTGGAATCATCGATCCATGCGATGCGAATACGTCGATAGTTAAGCGGAAAACGTTGGTAATGTTTCCATGCGGTTGGGTTCTTTTTAATCTCAAGAAGAATATCTTTAGGGAAAACAAAACGTTTTGGTTGTTGTGTAATGGGGGTGAGATGCTGTGCTACACTGAGTAATCCCGCCTTCGTCATTTTTTTTGCTTTTATCATCACCCTCATTCGTTCTTTGTTCAATTCCGACAAATTACTTTTTGGTCTGCGTGGAGAAAAGCGCTGCACCCAACTTTGCTTATCTCGTGATTTTGCCGTGCTGTCGATCCATCCGTAACAAAGAGCTTCCTCAACGGCATCATTGTACGATATCCGTTTTTTCCCCGATTCCTTTTTATAATAAATCAACCAGATCTCTTTTGCTGCAGCATGGTTTTTTGAAAGCCATGCCCGCCATTGAGTTCTGGTCCAAACGTATAATGTTTCTCCAACAATCATACTCTCTGCTTATTTACCGTTTTGAAGTCGTTCAAGCTGCTTTTTGAGTATTTCATTTTTTGGATTCACAGCAATTGCCTTTTGATAACTTTCAATTGCAGCCTGTTTGTTTCCCATATCCTCATAATAACTTGCAAGATGAGTATACGAAAATGCAAATGCGGGATACATTTCAATGTTCAGATTTACAACATCCAACGCTGCCTGACGTTTCGTGGAATCCGCATAGATCTTATCGGCAAGACGCAACAGTGTTCCTTCTTTAAAATTATAGGTGAATCCACCGTAGAATTGTTCTCGTAAAGCACGGTACTGTTTAATGGTGGAGTCGATACCGGCTGCATCAAATGTTTGTTTCAGTTTATCTTCTAGTGCTATCGGTGTAGAATTACCTCGATGGCACGTCTGACAATTTACCTGAATACTGGCGGAGTTGTCGTTATGAAAGTCTGCAAGAAATTTTCCGTTGATTTCTTTTACCATTTTAATCATCATACGCGCCTTGTTCTTTGCCGGTTTTGCGTCCGAAACAAAATCAAAATCTTTAAAGTCTTTTCCTTCTTCACCCACATGACAATAGGTGCAACGTACGCCGAGACTTCCGGTAAAGGAGAACATAGTTCGTTGAAGGTCTCTTCCGCCAATAGAAGAAGGAAGTGCTGTAATGTTCTTCGGTTTATCGGGCCATTGCCATTGCTGCGCAGAGAGTATTTGTAGGCAGATTAGCATGGTGATGATGGTGGTGAATTGTTTCATACGGTTCCTCTCTATACGGATTGGAAATGAGACTTAATAGTTATTTATTTGCATATGCTATTGTTCACAGATTATTTTTCACTTAACCATTTCTTTGCATCCTCAGTTGCCGAAAAGACTTTCACATTCACCCCCAGGATATTTGCTAAATTTTCTCCAAAAGCAACGGCGTTGCTATGATGATCTCTATTAAGATCAATATAGGCGATGCACAGTTGATTGTCGCGGGCATAGCGAGCCTGTACACGAATAAGCTCAAATACTTCAAATATATCCAACCCGTGACCGGCAAGACGTTCTTCAATTAAAATATGCTTGCATTGATACAATTCAACGGCACGTTGAATATCCGTAAAATACCGTTCCACATTCCTTGCGGTATTCGTTCCTTCAACAATAGCATGGATATATTGTTGATTGAAGGATATGTCGGCCGTATATGTCATCGTCGACGAGCTTTTAAACTATCCGGGTGAAACGCCAATTTCATCGAATCATGCGTTGCACTTACCCATGAATACAACAATGCTTTTTGTCCGTCATTCAATACTGCATCGTTATGCATTATTGTGTAGGACGGAAGAGGCATGCTATTTTCTTTCACCATTTCAACCACCTCTTCCAATTTGTGAAATTGTCGTCTTGGACGGTAGGATGCAAATTCAGAAAAATTCAATTCTTTTTTCCCTTGTTGAATATGATCATTGAGCCATCGTCCAATCGGCTGCACCTCGGCGTACCATGGATAACGGGTGTTGTTGCTATGGCAATCGTAACACGCTGTCGAGAGAATTGCTTCAACGCTATCTGGTAGTATATACAATGTGGAAATATGTTTCGTTTGATCGTTGGAATTATTTTTCACTGTACGATCAAACTGCATTCCAATGAACACAATAAGGAGAGCGGCAAGAACGTATACAATTAATTTTTTTACCATGGTGATCCTTTTAATGTATTACTTCTGTCTGCGCGATGTTGCTCTTGGGCTGAATTTTCGCAAAGAGTATGATAAATATACGGAATTCTTCAGCATTTCTTGTATCGAAAATAAATGAAAAACAGTTTCTCAACAAAACCGTGCTCATCTATTGGATAATGGGAAGAAGGTGAAGTGAAGATTGGTACTAAACAACTCCGAATTCTTTGAGAGTCCGAGGATGTCTATCGAAGATATTTTTCTTTGATAATATTCAGATGATGCAGTTCATGTCCCGCAAGATGATAGATCAATGCGCGAACGGTGACCGAATGATCGTTAGCCGTTCCACTTCGCATCCATGCATCGTCCGGTAGATTTTCAAAAAGGGAGAGTGTTGCGTTTCGGACAGTGATGTATTCATTAAGCAAACTCTCAGTGCTTCTCTCGTTTGCTTTCGACTCAACAACATAGGGATCTTGATCAAAACCGGGAAGGGGTGTTGCATCGTTTCGTGCAATACGAAGAGCACGATAGGCGTAAATTCGCTCATCGTCTATGATATGCAGCAGAATTTCTTTGATCGTCCATTTTCCCTCTGCATAACGATGCATCCATTGTTGGGGTGTTAATGATAGGAAAAATTGTTTGATCATTTCTGCGTTCGTTCGGAGGTGGTCTAAAATATGTCCATCATCCGGCAGCAATTTTACATACATAATGGCATACGGATCGTATTCGCCGGGGAGCGGTTTTTGAATGAGGTTCATGGTATCCTTAATGCAAGTCTTTTTTTAAGTGGAGTATATATTCTGTTGATAAACGTTCTTCGCTCACTAGCCCCGTACTTTAAATGCAGTTTTGCTTCCCATAATGCCAAAGGAGAGATAGGTAAACAGATTGATGAACCACAGCGGCCATGGATGTGCGACCATCAACATTCCAACAACACCATAGAGTGTGAATAGCGAAGCCACGAGCAATGCATGCCGCCCCCCATCAATTCCGTCAATCATCACTGCGGTGAATGCTCCCGCAAAACCACCGAGCATCATCCCTGAAAATGTAATAGCAAACGCACCACCCGGCAGATATTTTAAATATAATTCAAGGGCAGGTTTGTTTTCCATGGAAACGCCGGGAGGCAAAGGAAAATACGTCTGGTTGAGATAGTTAGCGATGCCTACAAAGATGCCGGTAACAAGAATACTGCCGCAGATGGAAAGGATTTTTTTCTTCATAGTTTTCCTTTTCATAAATCTTGAAATAAAGTGATGAAAGTTATTGATCAATAAATAGTACTTCAACTGAGGCAAACAATTGCTGAATCAAGGTATTACATCAGACCTCAAACCACTGTGCTGCAATCTTCGCCATCACGCCATTCTCTTGCTTATGATGATATTCATTTGAATGTAGATCGTATGCGTAATCATTCTTCCATTCTGCGATGTTCTTCTCAATTTGTTCAAGAGCATTGATGATAGAGTTGAGTTCATTATTCGTCGTTGTGGGATGAAGTGAAATGCGTACCCAGCCCGGTTTTTCTGAAAGATCGCCCGCGTCAATCTTATCGGTAATTGATTTTGAATGTTGTTGATCCACATGAAGCAGATAATGGCCGTACGTTCCTGCACACGAACATCCTCCCCGCGCTTGAATACCGAATCGGTCATTCAAAATTTTTACAACAAGATTGTAATGAATATTATCGAAATAGAAGGAGAAGATGCATAACCGCTCTTCAACATTATCTGCCAGAATGTTGAGATGCGGAATAGTTCGCATCTTCTGAAACAGTAGCGTAACAAGTTCATGTTCTCGTGCGGTAATATTTTCCGTACCCATGTGATCTTTTAATTGCACAACAAGTGACGCTTTAATCGCCTGCAGAAATCCTGGCGTACCACCATCTTCCCGAATTTCAATATCGGGAGAGAATTTGTGTTGTCCCCAGGGATTTGTCCATAACACAGTTCCGCCGCCCGGTTGGTCGGGTGATTGTAACGTATAATGCTGTTTATTAAAAAGAAGAACTCCCGGTGTTCCGGGTCCGCCGAGAAATTTATGCGGTGAAAAAATAATGGCATCCAAATGTTCCAGCGGATCAGCGGGATGCATATCCATCGTTACGTAGGGAGCGCTTGCGGCAAAATCGATAATCGCAATTCCGCCATGTTCGTGCATGATTTTGGCAAGTTGATGATACGGCGAAAAAATTCCGGTGACATTTGAGCAGGCGGAGAAGGAACCGATCTTCACGGAGCGGTCTTTATATTTTCCCAGCGACCTTCGCAGACTTTCCACATCAACCAAACCGTTGCGTGTCGGTTCAATCACGCAGACATCGGCAATTGTTTCGTACCACGTTGTTTGGTTGGAATGATGTTCCATATGCGTGACGAACACAACGGGACGATCATTTTCAGGAATGGAAATGGCATCACGGAATTTTTCTGGAATCTTAACACCCAGAATTCGTTGAAATTTATTGATCGCTGCCGTCATTCCCGCGCCGACAAACAAAAGCACATCATCTGAGTTCGCGTTCACATGCTTTTTGATGATCTCATGTGCATGGTGATACGCATGCGTCATTAAACCGCCGGTGATGGAAGATTCGGAATGAGTGTTGCCAACAAATGGACCGAATGATTCCAGCATTTTCTTTTCGATCGGTTCGTATAAACGTCCGCTGGCAGTCCAATCGGCATATACTATCTTTTGCATACTGTGCGGGGATTCAAAGATTTGATCGATACCGACAATGTGATTGCGAAATGTTTGGAAATATGATTCAAAATTCATGATGATAAAGTACGCAAGGGAAGAAAACAATGCAAGATACATTTGTCTTTTGAGGTCGACAAATGGAGGTCATTGTGTGGTTACAGAGTGTTTTTATAAAGCAAATAAGGAATAGTTATATCGGAATAATATTGTCGAATAAGGCAAACGACAATATTTTCTTAACGAGAGGCATCTTGAGTCCCTAGTACATGCCACACTTCCATTTCCCCTTTTCCTTTAATAGTGATAGTGCCGCGGGGTTCACACAAAAATTTGTGATGAATCAGTTCGTATGTGGAGCGTGTAATTTGAATTGCATCAGCTGTTCCCTGAGATTCCATTCTGCTGGCAGTATTTACAGCGTCTCCCCATAAATCGTATATAAATTTTTTTCTGCCAATCACACCAGCAACAACATTTCCTGAGTTTATTCCAATGCGAAACTTTAATTGTTTACCAAGAAAAGTTTGCTTCGAAACAAAATCTTGCATTTCCAGAGCCATAGATGTTGCGACAATGGCATGATCCGTTCGAGGCCGAGGAACACCGGATGCTACCATGTAACAGTCTCCGATAGTTTTAATTTTTTCTAAGCCGTATGTATCAACCAAGGAATCGAAGTATGAAAAAACTTCATTGAGAAGGCTGACAAGATCTGACGGTTTCATTGTTGCGGACATGGGGGTAAAATTGACAACATCCGCAAACAAAATGGTTGCACCGTCATAATGATCTGCGATAACTCGATTTTCATTCTTCAGTATTTCCGCAATTTCTTTTGGGAGAATATTTAATAGTAATGTTTCCGATTTATCCTGGTAAAGGTTTTTTTGCTTCACAAAATAAAACACCATGAAAAAAACCAGAGCGCCGACACCCAGAAAATTCAAGACAAACAGTGCAATTCGCAATTCAAACGGAAGATTGTTTACTGTTGAAATGGAAGGTTCAATGATTCCACTACAAAGGATCACCAAGGAAAAAGCGAGAAACCACCATGGTGCGTATCGAGGCTTTTCAAATAACAAAGCGCCAAGCGGGCAAATAAAGGACCAGATGACAACGGCGCTTCCGTTGATAAATCCTCCTAATGTTATCATGAGAAAAAATGGCAACAGAAGAATCAAAGTCAGTTGACTGAATCGGAAGAACCAATATTGTGACGTGACAATAAAGTAGATCAAGCTTAATAATGAAAAGAGACTATAGGAAAACGGGATCCAGCCGGCATTCCATTCTCCGAATGAAAAATAGAGCATGCCCCATGCAAAGCCGGCAAACATAAACGGAATGGAACACAAAACGAGGAGTGTTTTTTTTAATCGGATTTCATAATCATCGTCCGCGGTGATTCCGATAGAGCTAAGTTTAAGAATGATCCTATCAATATATTTTGATTTCATCCAGTCGATGGTTTGTATGAAGCAAAAATGATGATAAAAACTGCACGTGGTTGTTTGTTAAAACTACGAAAGGAAACACCTGTATGCAAGGTAGGGAAAATAAATCGATCACGAAACAGAGTGCATGTTCAGGAAGTAAAAGAACGGTAGAGAAAACCCTAATCCACCTAATAGACTCAGCATGACAAATAATTTCCACGAATGCTTGCCGAGTGGATTTTTTGCGAACCACCATGCCAGTAATGCGGTTGCCATGAATGCGTCAAGAATAAAGCCAAGCGCCAGCAGATTGCTGAGCACATCGGATATCGATGTGAATTGAACGAAGACATAATAGAAAAACATTCCATTCGGTACAAAGAATCCGAAGAATGCAATGGAGAGAAGAAGAAGTTTTTTTGTCGATGTCATTCTAAGTTTATTTTTGCAATTGCACTGATGATAAGTTATATCTACTCTTTATGAAAAACAAGTTACTGAATTTTTCGATAACCGGATGAATGTCCCGGTATATCTTTTGTCCGGTAATATTCGTCCAGGGCTTTTTTCCCGCACTCGGGACAAATTCCATGGGTGAATTTTGCATCGGTATGTTTTCCAATATACTGTTCCACCTGGTTCCAGTATCCTTCGTCATCCCGTATTTTTTTGCAGTTGGCGCAGATGGGGAGCAATCCTCCAAGAGTTTTCACGTTTGCCAGTGCTTCCTGCAATTCATCAATAAGGTGTTCGCGATCATGTTCGGTCCGTTTGCGTTGCGTAATATCGCGGCAGATAATCAATGTGCCGGTTGAAGAGGAATGGGAGCCAACAATGGGAGTACGTGTCACCAAAAACCATTCCGTTGTTCCTTGGTGATCGTACTTCAATTCCAATTCTGCAATATTATCAGCTCGCAAGAATGCACTGAATTCTTTCCATTGAGAAAATACTTCAGTGAAATTGTTCCCTACCGGCGCGCGCGCTATGTTGAAATAATTCAACGCGAACGGATTCATATCAATAATTCGGTTCTGCGAATCCAGCACAACGACAAGTTCCCGAATATTGGTGAACAATGTTTCCCGGGCAATGGGAGCAATATCAAAAAGCCGATACTGTTTCATATTCCACAACATTAATGTTCCGGTGATGGTGAAGGCGATCGGTGTCAGGTCGATTACCGTAACAACGCGGGTGTTATAGAGTGCATTACCGATCCAAGGAATCATTACGCTGACGAACAGGATAAACGATTGCATTTGATATGCGCGAAACATTTTTTTTGCTTGGCGCAATAAAATAATGCTGAACAAAAGGTTCAAGATGTATGAATAGATCGTCAACACCCAAAAAGAGGGACCATGCTCATAGAACATGTAGTTCCCCAGTGGATGTTCTACAAGACGATAGGCAGGCCAATTTAACCCGTGAAAGGAATTACTTAATGCAAGAAGGAGCGTTACAACAGGAATAATCCAAAACAGTATCACATTTCTTTTCGTGAGAATTGTTGCATAACCGCAGTACGCAAGAGAAAAGGAGAACCATGCCGGAGCGACATTGACGATGCCTAAATAACTGATCTGTGACCAGAATGCTTTTTCATTCGACAGTGTAACATACCACTCCAATGCGCTGGTAAACGCCCAGACGGTTGCGGATGCCATGAAAAAAACGAAAAAAGAATCTCCCGGAAAAGAACGCCGCCACGCTTTATAGGTGACAACGGCAGCCAAAAAAGTGGCGCCGAGAAAAATGTTTCCAAACAGAGAAAACTGCCAGCTCATATATCATTTCCCCACGATGATAAGATGAATTCGAACAATATAAATTACCTCTTTACCAAATGATATTCAATTCGATCTGCGAACAGGAACATTCAGAAACGATTCCGGTTCGATATGGATCATCATATCCACAATGCGGGAATTTGTAGTGCAAACGGCATCTTTAACATTATGTCCAATCAAATGTCCTTCGCGGACTGTTAGACTGCCGTCCACAACAACATGCAGGTCAACGAAGTAGTCCAACCCCATTTTTCGCACATAACATTTTTCAAGTTTAATAACGCCAGCGACTGACCGAGCTGTTGCTCGCACCTGTTCTTCAATTTGCGGCGGTGGAGCAGCATCCATTACTTCATCCAGTGCCGGACGAAAAAGTGCGTGTGCGTTGAACATAATAATGGCCGAAGCAAATAATGCAGCCCAATCGTCGGCACTCTCAAATCCTTCGCCGCCGAGTAATGCAATAGAGATACCGATAAATGCAGCCATAGAAGTAATCGCATCACTACGATGATGCCACGCATCGGTTTTTACAACGGTGCTTTGCACATCTTCCGCTACACGAAAAACAAAACGAAACAATGATTCTTTTGTAATAACAACTACAATCAAAACAATCAGTGTAAAAGAAGCGGGAGCATGATGAGGAGTAATGATTTCGTGAATGCTTTGGGTAATGATGGTGACAGCCGCAGCAAACAATGAGAGGGCAACGACCATTGCGGCAATCGGTTCTGCTTTACCATGACCGTACGGATGGTTCTTATCCCTCGGTTTTAAAGCAATCCGAAGTCCACTCACAACAATCAAAGAGCTAACAACATCCGAAGCAGACTCGATTGCATCGGCAATTAATGCATATGAATTGCCGAAGAAGCCGGCGATTCCTTTAATCAATGCCAGTGCGGCATTAACAATAATGCCGATGATTGCGGAACGTATTCCTTTTTCTGCCGGATGAATCATGATAGAAGAAGATAATCAAAAATGAGGAAGAATCGGAGATGAGAATTACAGTTTTTGCGCTATAATAATCGAAAGATCGTCAAACGGAGTAGAAGTGCCGATGAAACGGTCAACATCGCGTAAGATAGCTGCTCCAATCTGTTCCGGGGTACCACTCACTGTGGAAAGAAGATTAATCAATCGGTCTTTGCCGAAAAATTCTCCCGTTTCATTTTTCGCTTCGGTTAATCCGTCTGAATAGAGAATGAAACGATCACCGGCGTTGAGATCAGCTCTCTGTTCTGTGAAAGTAATCGTCCGAGCGAGACCGAGTGCGGCATCACCTTTCACACATTCTTTTGTTGTCGACCCACGGACGATCAGTGCGGGAAAGTGTCCTGCGTTGACAAATGTGATTGTTCCGTTTTGTTCTGAACATTCTGCATAGATAAGCGACGAAAAAATATGCGAAGGACTATCGCGATGGACAATGGAATTGATTTTTCCAATCAGTTCCGGAAGGGAATGGATCTCTCCGGCAAGTGCACGGATTGTTGCCTGAAGCTTAGCTGTGATCAGTGCAGCGTGCAATCCTTTTCCCGCAACATCCGCCATGACAATACTGAATCGTTCTGAATCCGATTTTAAAAAATCAACCAGATCGCCGCAGACTTCATTTGCCGAGCGAGTGTACAACCACAAATTCCATCCCTTTACTTTTGGCATTCGTTCGGGCATCAACGACTCCTGGATTTTTCTTCCCGCTTCCAGCTCATCGTGAGCAAGAAGTTTATCCTTCAACTCCAGCAGAATCACCAGCACAAGCAAACCTCCCCCAAAGATAGCATTAAAATCGAGGCTGACGGAATTTCTACCACCGAACGAAGCTTGCACTCTCACAAGAAAAACTATTCCAATAATGAACATTATTTGTCTTGCAGGGGAAAGCTTTTGAAACATTGCCCGCAAAATCCAGCCGAATAGATACATC
Source organism: Bacteroidota bacterium (assembly GCA_041658205.1). Taxonomy (NCBI): domain Bacteria; kingdom Pseudomonadati; phylum Bacteroidota; species Bacteroidota bacterium. The sequence goes on along the minus strand of JBBAAO010000003.1, from coordinate 370,334 downwards.
GAACGTTTGATATGCTTCATGTGCTTCAGCCGTTCGTGTTGTTCGTCGGTGAGATAAAACTCGGTTACCTCTTTTGAGCTTTTTCGAAAAGAATGGTACGCCTTTGATGTCGTGAGGTCGCTCTGAAGATTGTTGAAGAGATCGGTGATATTCTTGGTTTGCTTTCTAAACATAGCGTAAGATACGGTAAAAAGGGGAAAATGTTCATCCTTAGGGAGAGATTATTCGTTATTCCGGCGACCTGTCCGCCGTAATTTACTTTGAGGCGGAAAACTGGTCTAAAGGACTCCTTTGGAGAATCCAGATTCTTTATTTTTTCTTTTTTGCTTTCTTTAGATATTCAATCATCTTTTCCGCTGTGAACCGCTCTCCCTTTTTTGCCGGATTGTTCTCTGTCTTTTGGAGGAATGTGGTATACATTTGAATCGCTGTCTGGTGTTCCGACAGATTCAAATACGCCGTTCCCATAAAATAGTACGGATCGATGAGATCCGGATTTACATCCAAGGCACGCTGATAGGCTGCAATAGCTTTTCTCCATTGCGTCTTTTCAAGATGGTATGCCGCAATGTCGTTGTAAGTATAGGCGATAATTTCCGGATGCATTACGCGCACCGCATTATTGTACGCATGGATCACTAATTCCGGCATCTCCATCTTTTTATACACAAGCGCCAGGTTTCTGTAATACTGCGGATTCTCATCATCATTAAGGATGGCAAGTTGATAGGTCTCTGCCGAAGAGTCGTATTGTCCGGCAGAGTAATAGGCATATGCTAATTGTGCATAATACAAAGCATTGGTGGTATCCAAAGCGATGGCTCGTTTAAAGTACATTTTGGCATCCGAAAGCATTTCCAATTTTCGATAGCACTCACCAATCTGGAATTTCAGATCTTTGTTATCTCCCCGAAGTGAATCCGCTAATAAATAGTACGGCAGGGCATACGCATATCTTTTTTTTGCGCTGAGATAGTTGGAAATGCTAATCAGTGCCGGATAATAACGCGGATTTGTTGACAACGACAAACGGAGAAAGAAATAGGCAGAATCGGGTTCGTTCAAACGTTTTAAAGCTTCCGAGACATAATAGAGACTTAAAAAATCTCGCGGATTGCGATCGATCAGAGAAGAAAAAATCGCGATCTCTTTTTCCGGGTATTTTTTCTTTGCAGCGTAGGTTAATCCCAACTGGAAGCGGGCGGGAATATACGTACTGTCTATGGCAATACATTGTGTCAGTTGATCAATAGCATCGTCAAACAATCCGGACTGTGAAAGGAGCCGCGCATATTGATAGCGGTACTGCAATTTGGATGAATCGAGTGCGATGGCACGCTTCAAAAAATCTTGCGCGCGAAGCGGTTCGCTGAGAGCAGCGTAGCTCATGCCGAGAGAGAAGAGGAACTTTGCTGACAGAGAATCAATATTGTATTGCTTGGAGATCTCCATCAGTTTCCAATAGTTTCCTTCAGCATACAATGCAGCGGCGGTACTGTCTGCATTAATGCGTATGGATGAATTATTTTCTTGTCCAAATAGGAATGATGATACAAGGAGGAGAGCAACAGAATATCGTGTGAACATTTTTTCTCTAAGAAGATGAATGAATGGAGAAAGGGTACAAAAATTGAAGGTAAGAGGCAACCATCACAACAGACTTTCCAAATCTTTAAGATTTGGAAAGTCTTTACTTCAAAGATTAATTTCGTCTTGCATAGTTCCAGTCCATCATAGACGCTATTTTTATACGGTTTAAAACAAACGTTCCCAAACAGTTGCCCGTCGGAGTATTTGAGGCGGGGAGTTTGGGAACGAGAATTACATAACCCTAAACATTGGGCGGTCTATTACAATACTTCTGTCACTCTTGCCACAACCCCAAGGGGGATGGCTTCGCCATAATCTCCGTTTGATGTCTTTTATCTAACTTCGTTAAATTTGTCAAAATTATTTTTTTCTAAGATCAGAGCAACTTTCTTGATGAGCGATTGAAGCGTGCCGAGTCTATTGTTGACCGAATACAAAAGAAAAACAGTGATGTTATATTTGGTTAGATGTTGTTGGTGCCGAAGGTTCTTATCGAGCGTGATAAAAATATCAAAGTTGTTTGCGGCTAGGAGTGAAAGCAATTCTCCGTTTTTCTTTCCGTTCCATCCCATATCACGGACAGTGTGGACTTCAAAACCGGCGCCGAAGTCAATAGTGAGTTTTCGGGGAAGGTTCTCGTCAAGTAAAATTTTCATGCAAAACTTTTTCGGTGGTGAGCGTCTGTTTTGCCATTTCTAATACTTCAATAGCCTGCACTTTTGCAACGGAAGGGAAATCATCCAAAAATTCTTCCAATGTGTCGCCCCCTTCCCAGTAATCGAACAGTGTTTGAATGGGAACACGGGTTCCCATAAATACAGGTGTCCCGCCGAGAATTTCCGGATCAATATTTACTGATTTATATTTCATCGCTATTTTCTCCTCACAATCATCCCTCAAAAGTAAACACTCAATTATCGAAAGTCAAAAATACTTACACTTCATTCACTCTCGCCACAATAATCCCTGTCTGTTTGCTGTTCTTTGCAAGATAATCGTGTAACGGTTTCTCGGTGATCTGGACTTTCGAACCGGTGATCGGAGCGTGCATAAAGTGGAGTTTGCCGTCAATCTTTACCGCAACACCAGTGTGAGCAATATCCATCCCGGTGATGTTTGTTGTAATACCGATCAGATCACCATGGTTCACTTTGTCAGCGTACATGTGTACGTTACCCTTTGGTAAAAAATAATCTTTTCGTGCGTTGATCACATCTTCTTGTTGTTTAATAATCTTCAGGTTATCATCATCTGTTGCGAGGTTTTTGTAACTTTCGCGATGCTTTGTCATAAAATTAATCGGCTTCGGAATTTCAACGACATTCTTTTCGCCAAAAATATCCTTGGTGACAACTTTCATGATTCCTTTTTTCTCTCCGTTGAACCAATAATCGCTTGTATAGTGTAAACGGCTTGTGTATCCGTCAATTTTTCCTTCGCGGTAGCGGAGAAACTGCAACTGTGCCATATAATCTTCGAATGTTGTCTTTTTCATCTTAATGCAGCGAGCGAGGGTAACGCAGTTTTCGTAGAAGGTGACGCAATCCAATGCGCGGAGGTTCACCACTAATTTTTCTTCTGCTTCATCTTCCAGCGAGTGGGCAAGATAATCGGTACCGATGAATGATTTTCCGATTTCAACCATTACATCGCCGATCGGCTTGCCTGCCAATGATTGTGCAACGGCAAAATCGAATTTCATTTTGCAAATCTGTTCGTCCGTAAGATCTTGCATAAAGGCTCCGAATAATGATGTCGGAAGTGAAGTAGCAATGGCTGCGAGCGAGGATGATGCGATGAAGTTTCGTCGATTCATAAAAGACCCCTATAAATATTCCATTGAAGTGCTTGTCATTCTGACGTCGAGCGTAGCGAGACGGAAGAATCTGAGAGAAACTTGCTCAGATTCTTCATCCCGCATTTAGTAAAAATTATGAGCGGGATTCAGAATGACAATGATGAAAGAGTTTTCTTAAAATGCCGGTTCATTACTGACCGGAGGAGCATAATCATCAAACGTTGGAAGAGCGAGATTCTCAAATCGCGCATATTGATTGACGAATGCCAATTCCACTTCGCCTGTCGGTCCGTTACGCTGCTTGCCGATAATGATTTCAGCAATACCTTCCGCGGATGAGCCGTCATCGCGTGTTAATCCGAATTTTTCCGGGCGATGAATAAAGAGCACAACGTCCGCATCCTGCTCGATAGCGCCCGATTCGCGTAAGTTGGAAAGCATTGGCCGTTTATCGGATGACGTTTCGACTGCACGATTTAGTTGCGATAGTGCAACAACAGGAATATTAATTTCTTTAGCAAGCGCTTTTAAAGACCGCGAGATTTGCGAAATTTCCTGCTCGCGGCTTTGGGCGTTTTTCGGCCCTGCCATCAATTGTAAATAATCGATAATGATCATGCTAATATCGTGTTCCGCTTTTAACCGGCGCGCTTTTGCGCGAAGTTCAAGAATGGAAAGAGCGGGAGTATCATCAATAAAAATTTTTGCGTTATAGAGTTTTCCAATACGAGTGCTCAAGTTACGCCATTGTTCTTCCGGCAATCTGCCTGTGCGAACGCTCTGCGCATCAACGCGCGCTTCCGCGCAAATAAGACGAAGAACCAATTGCTGAGTAGACATTTCCAGAGAGAAGAAACCGATCGATTTTCCGTGGTCAATAGCCGCATTACGTGCGAGAGAAAGTACGAACGCTGTCTTTCCCATAGAAGGACGGGCGGCAACAATAATCATATCCGAATTTTGGAATCCACCCGTCATCGCATCCAGCGCAGTAAAACCAGACGGGACGCCGGTGACGCCGCTGTGTTTGCCGTGGATACTTTCGAGCATTTCCATGGTTGAAAAGACCGCTTCTTTCATCGGTACAAAAGTCTTTTTCATTCTCTTTTCGGAGATTTGGAAAATTTTATTTTCCGCTTCATCCAAAAGATCCAGCGCATCATCCTGTTCATTAAAAGCACGACTGGTAATTTCCGTACTGGTGGAGATGAGATTCCGAAGGAGAGCCTTTTCCAAAACGATCTTTGCGTGATATTCCACATTCGCGGCAGATGTTACGCGCATTGTCAAATCGGAAATGTAGAGAGGACCGCCGACACTGTCCAACTTTCCGGCACGGCGAAGTTCTTCCACAACAGTGATGGAATCCGCCGCTTCGTTTTTTTCGAACAGGGAGATGATTGCTTTAAAGATCTCCACATGAGCAGGTTTATAAAATGCATCCTCGTCCAGGATTTCGAGCGAATGGGAAATTGCCTCTTTTTCCATCAGCATTGCTCCCAGCACGGACATTTCCACATCCATTGCCTGCGGTGGTACGCGTCCTGAAGATTGTTCTATATTTTGGTCAGCCATAATTTCAATGATCAGTGAACATTAATCAATTACCTTATTCCTGAATCAGGAACGACTGTATGCTGATTGATTATTGTTTATTGTTAATTGTTTCATCATACATTTTTCTCAGCTTCTGCACATCTTCCCATGTTGGGCGTTTCCAGTTCGGATTTCTCAACAGTGCTGCGGGATGATACGTAACAAACGTCGGTACGCCATGATAATTGTGAACAGATGCGCGCAAATTAGTGAGAGACTCTTCTGTTTTTAACAATGTCTGCGCCGCTGTGAGTCCGAGACAGAGAATAAATTTTGGTTTGATCAGCTCAATCTGTTTCCACAAATACGGTTCGCACTGTTCCACTTCGTCCGGATGAGGGCGGCGGTTTTCCGGCGGACGACATTTTAAAATATTTGCGATATACACTTCTTCACGTTTAAAATTAACTGCTTCTAAAATCTTATTCAGCAATTGTCCCGCACGTCCTACGAATGGTTCGCCTTGCTTATCTTCATCTGCTCCCGGCGCTTCACCAATCACCAGGAGATCTGCTTTTGGATTGCCGACGCCAAAGACAAACTTCGTCCGTGTAGTACCAAGTCTGCACTTTGTGCAGTTACAGATATGCCTGTTCAGATCGTCCAACTTTACATCGGATTGCCACGGTTCGTTAGATTTTTTTTGTGTTTGAACAATGTTGATTGGTTCTGGTGGAGTTTCGATCTTCTTTTTTGCAGCCATAGGTTCTTCTTTTTTTTCGGCAATTGCGGTTAGTGATGTTTTTGTTACTATCGTTTCATGATAGAGGGAATTGCCGAACAACAGTTGTTCCTGCTGTAAAAATCGCTGTGCGTCTGATAAAATTTTTTCGATTTCAGATTCAGGCATGTGATAAGAAAATTTTATGCTTTCGTGCCTTTGTGGCTATACAATTGTCTTTATGTGATTCAAGATCTCCACGGCAACATCAAACTTCGGCATTTTTGGAAGTTTCTTCACCGTTCCTTTGCGATCGATCAATGTAACGACATTTGTATCGGTACCGAACGCAGCTCCTTTATCTTTTGTTGAATTCAACACAATTAGGTCAAGATTTTTCTTCTGCAATTTTTGTTGTGCGTTGGCAAGTTCGTTTTCCGTTTCGAGGGCAAAACCGACAAGAATCTGTTTTTTTGATTTTTTCTCACCAATCGATTTTAAGATGTCTGGAGTCGATCGGAGCTCAATCGTCATTCCGGCTGAGTGTTTTTTGATTTTCTCTTTCGCCTGTGTTACGGGGGAATAATCCGCAACAGCGGCAGACATGATTATCACATCCTGTTTTTTTGCGTGTGCCATCACAGCGCTGTACATTTCTTCCGCAGTTTCAACATCGATCCTTTTCACATTCTTTGGTGTTCCAAGCGTAACTGGTCCACTTATTAACGTTACGTCGGCGCCGCGCAGAGCAGCCGCGTTAGCAATGGCAAATCCCATCTTACCGGAAGAACGATTACCGATGAATCGAACAGGATCGATTGGTTCATGCGTCGGTCCGGCGGTGATGAGAATCTTTTTCTTCTTCAAATCCTGCGGCGTTTTTTGGAGAACATCATTCACATACTCAACAATTGTTTCCGGTTCCGGTAATCGTCCCATGCCAACAAGACCGCTTGCCAGTTCGCCGCTTTCGGGTAAAATAATGAAGCATCCTCGCGCACGAAGCGTTGTCAGATTATCCTGTGTTGCAGGGTGTTCCCACATGTCCAAATCCATTGCCGGCGCAATAATTAACGGAGCGCGAAGGGCAAGAATAGTGGAGGAGAGAGCATCTTCAGCATAACCATGTGTAATATGAGCAATAGTATTCGCGGTGGCGGGAGCAACAAGCATCACATCGGCCCAGAGACCAATATCGATATGTTTCACACCGAGATTAGTCGAACCTTTTTTGTTTTCCGGCCAGAGGGAAACAACAACTTCTTCCTGCGAAAGCGTTGAGAAGGTAAGCGGGGTGACGAATTCGGTTGCCGACGGGGACATCATGACGCGAACGTTCGCACCGGCTTTTTTCAGGAGCCGAACAACGGTGCACATTTTGTAGACGGAAATTCCGCCAGTGACACCAAGAGCGATATTTTTGCCGGCCAGCATGGGGAAAAAGGTAACACCATCCAGATTGATAAAAACCTGGATGGTGTCGATGAGAAAAATTATTTCTTTACTTCGGGTTCTTTATAGCGAAATTCGAGTTTATCTTTCATCAACTCGTCAATCGCTTCTTCGGTCGGTTTTGGACGAGCTTCAAATTCCAAGCTGACTTTCAACTGGTCTGGATTGGAGATTTCTTCATCCATGTCGTCATTCGCATTGGGAAGAGCGACAAGATTTTCAATGCGCTGTGAGAATTCCATCTTTGTCTCTTCGTTAATCTGACGAGCTCGTTTGGAAAGAACCACGATCGCTTCGTACACATTCGCCGCTTTTGCTTCAAGATTTTTTATCTCGAGGGTTTTAATTGCCATTACCGTTACCTCTATTGTGTTATGATGTAATATGTTTCGTAATTATCGAATTTACTTCTGCTATTGCTTCCTCTAACGCGTCGTTTACCACCTTCGCGTCGAATTGTTTTCCTGTTTCCATCTCCATCGCCGCACGCTGCAGCCGCTTTTGGATCTTCTGATCATCTTCTGTCTTGCGGTTTCGCAAGCGCTGCTCTAATACTTCTAAACTAGGCGGTGCGATGAAGATTAAAACACTTTCCTTCGGATACATATTCCGTATGGAGAGCGCTCCTTTGACATCCACATCGAACACCATCGAATGTCCTGCCGCTAATGACCGATCGACCTCGCGCTTTAATGTTCCGTAATGATTGTCGAAGAAAAACTCGTGTTCGACAAATCCTCCGCTGGCAATCAGATCTTCAAACTCCTGTTTCGAAAGAAAGAAATAATCCTTTCCATTCACTTCCCCGGGGCGCATTCCGCGTGTCGTCGCAGAAACAGAAAATTCAAATTCCGGATGTTTCTTCAGCAGCGGCTTGATGATGGATGTTTTACCACCACCGCTGGGTGATGCAAATGCAAAAAGTTTTGCTGAACTCATCGATGTTTCAAAAATTCTTCAATTGTTAACCCGATATCTTTAGCAATTTGCCGCAACAATATAGGGGAAATATCTCTACCTTTGTGAAACGGAACCGTAGTCATACGCCCGTCGGCATGTTGAAATTGCTTATGGGAACCCTTTTGACGAATTTCAATAAAACCGATGGATACCAAAATTTTTATAACTTCTGTCGGCCTGAGAACAGGAATGTTGCTCATACCGTAATCATTTGTGTCCCGATAAATTCGGCTTCAAGCTTAGGTTCCCCGCCCTCTAAAATCATCTCGACAACTTCTTGAAGATTATTCTTCAATTCGTCGAGTGTTTCTCCCTGCGAATGTGCCCCCGGAAATCCGGGGATGTATCCGACAAACAATCCTGTATCAGAATCTTTTTCAAGAACAGCGGTGAATGTTTTCATTCTCTACCTCCGTTATTCAATATTCTGCAGTTGCTCTCTGATTTTTTCCAATTCTTCTTTGATGCTAACGACGATATGGGCAATCTCTACATCGTTGCATTTTGAGCCGATTGTGTTTGCTTCACGGTTCATTTCCTGTATCAGAAAGTTCAGTTTGCGCCCTTCGGATTCCTTCGATTGCAACGCTTCAAGGAAAAACTTATTATGACTGCGGAATCGGACACATTCTTCCGTCACATCCAGTTTTTCGGAAAGGATAGCGATCTCCAATTCCAAACGCTGATTATTAATGATACTCTTATCTTCCACCAGCTGCAACACCCGATCATTTAACCGTTTACGCTCTTCGGGGATTCGTTTTTTTGAGAGCTGTTCAACCGTATCAATATTCTTGTTGATCTTTTGAATCCGTTCTTTTGAATCACGCGAGAGTTCTGCTCCCTCTTTTTCCCGCATCTTTTTTAGCGAGTCTACAGCTTTTGACAGTGCCTGCTGGAACACTTTCCATTCTGTTTCATCTTCTTGCACTTCTTTCGTCTCAAAAATTTCAGAGAAATGGAGCAGGTGTTCAAGGCTTACAGGAGCTTTAATCTTTGCCGTCTTACGCAATTGCTCAAGTACGGTATAAATTTCTTTTGCTCGCTTTTTATCAACAGCAATCGGAAGTTCGCCATCACTTTCATCTTCTTTTATTACGCTTAACGAAATCTTTCCGCGGGCCACCTTGGACTTGATGAGTTCTTTGATCTCATTCTCGCGTTGGGAGATTGTTCTTGGGGCGCGGGTTGAGATCTCTAAAAAGCGGTTGTTCACACTGCGAAGTTCTACGATAAATGTGACCCCTTTTGAGGAAGCCTCACCTTTACCGAAACCGGTCATACTTTCGATCATAGTCAGAAAACGATTAATCTTCCGAAGTCATCAAGACAACGCAAGCGTGTATATCCATTGATAAAAAAACCTTTAGAGAATTACTCCAAAGGCCGAGATTTTCTATACAAAAATACGAAAAATCGAAAGGGCAGACAAGAAAAACCTTTCCACCCCAATTCACAGGTTATCCACATTCTTTTGGGTGAGAAAGGCAAGAATATTTAGTGTTTTTGAAGATATTTTACTACGGTTGATAACTTCAACGAACGTAGCGATGAAAAATAAGGAGTTATAACCGACGGTATAATGATTTGGATTATATGATCTTGAATTTAGTAGAAGATTATATTATCCGTTTTCAAAAACAGCTCGGAAATTGAATCTTGATAAGAGGGCATTCGTTTAGTATTATCAAAGGAACAACTTCCGCTATACATTTTTTATTGATCCATCACTTCGAATTTACCTATGGAACTACAATTTATTGGCGCTGCCCGCACGGTTACCGGTTCAATGCATCTGCTTCATGTCAACGGAAAACAAATTTTGCTTGATTGCGGTATGTTTCAGGGGCGACGAGCGGAGACCTATGAACGGAATAAAAATTTTCCTTTTGATCCAACAACAATTGATGCTGTTGTACTTTCTCATGCTCATATCGATCATGCCGGCAATCTTCCCAATTTGGTAAAGAATGGATTTGCAGGGAAAATTTTTTGCACTCCTGCTACCGCTGATCTTTGCCGGATTATGCTGATGGACAGCGCACACATCCAGGAGAAGGATGTTGAATTTGTCAATAAACGAAGGGCGAAAAAAAGACTACTTCCGATTGAACCACTCTATAATACTGAAGATGTTCAGCCGATGCTCGATTTGCTGGTGGAAATACCATATAGAACGGACTTTGAAGTACTCAACGGAGTTTCGGGAAAATATTTTGATGCCGGGCATATCCTCGGGTCAGCTTCCGTTCATCTGACGATCGAGGAAAAAGGGAAAAAGACTTTTCACCTTGGATTTACCGGCGATGTCGGCAGACCGAATCTTCCCATTCTGCGCGATCCTGAATTTATGGGAAATGTTTCTGCCCTCATATGCGAAAGTACATATGGCGGAAAACTCCATGCACCGCCTGAGGAGTCTTCCAAAAAATTATTAGAAGTGGTGAAACGGACGATGGATCGGGGAGGGAAGATTATTGTTCCGTCGTTCAGCGTCGGAAGAACGCAGGATCTGGTTTACCAATTAAATAATTTAAAGAACGAAGGATTACTTCCAGACATCCCGGTGTATGTGGATAGTCCTCTCTCCATGAAGGCAACGGAGATTTTCCGTAAACATCCCGAATGTTTCGACGAAGAGACAAATAAAATCTTAAAAAGTGATGACGATGTGTTCGGATTTGAACGATTGCATTTTATCCGCGAGGCAGAGGAGTCCAAAACGTTAAATGATAAGCGGGAACCATGTATGATTATTGCTGCTTCGGGAATGTGCGAAGCGGGGCGTATTGTACATCATCTAAACAACAACATTGAAAATCCGAACAACACTGTGTTGATTGTCGGTTACCAGGCGGAACACACGTTAGGGAAGAAAATTGTTGATAGAAATCCGGAGATTTCCATCTTTGGTGAAGTGAAAAAATTGAATTGCGAAGTGGTGGTAATGAATTCTTTTAGCGCTCACGCAGATAATAACGAATTACTCGGTTATATGGCGCCATTCGACAAATCGATGCTGAAGAATATTTTTCTTGTCCATGGCGATCTGGAGCGAGCGGAACGGTTTGCGGCTTCCTTAACGGAGAATAAATTCAAGCAGATTGATATTCCGGAGCGAATGCAAAAATTTGAACTGTAACAACACTATCGTTTGATATTTTTTTCGTAGATTGTGATCCAATCCTTTGCGGACATTTTTCCCGCCAATTCGCCGATCAGTTTAATCGGTATCTGATCAGGTTTTTTAAAGCGAAGACAACTCTTTCCCATATCAATTTTGGTTTTGACCAATTTTGAATATTCCTTTGTAAACCAATTGAGCAACTTCTTGTCGGCATACATTCCCATATGATAAACCGCAATGAAGTTTTTCTGTGACGCAATGTTCATAAAGGGAAGTGGCAGTTTCGGGTTGCAATGATATCCATCCGGATACATTGAATGGGGAACGACGTATCCAAGCATTCCATAATTCATCACTTCCACAAATCCTTTCGGAAGATTTTTGAGAATAACTTTCCGCAGTTCCATCATTACCGGTTTCCGTTCTTCCGGCAGGTTTGTCATATATTCCTCTGGTGTAAGCGCAGCGGATTGCATATACGAATTATGTTTTGTGGAAGGAGAAATTGTTTATTGATGCGTTGTCATTACCGAAGTTGAAAATGTGTATTACAACGTTTTTTTCTTTCGTCGGATTATTTTTTGTACCGATTTCTTTTTTGAGGGGACGCGCACTTTCTTTTTTGGCAATTGTTCCAGGATACCTCTCATGTCGAAAAATGCCCACATTCCTTCGATCTGCCCATTCTCTATATAAAAGATATCCGTTCCGGTAATGGAACTGTGTTTGTGAGTCGGTTCGATTTCTCGAAACGCATGTTCGTGGGTTCCCGTCATCCTCCACACCACCACTACCTGATTATCTTCGGCAATTTCATTTTCGATCGAAAAATACAGGTCGGGAAAAGCATTCCGCGCCGAAGCAACAAAATCATAAATCCGTTCCGGCATACCCCGCATTGGTTTCATGGCGGGACCGGAAAAAATAAACGAGGGGGAAAAAAGTTCCTTAATAAGATCGTAATTCCCCTTATTCAAAACCTCAGTAAAATAACGGCGAACGAGAGATTTATTTTTCTCAGGCATAGCACCTCCCCAAGAACTGTTACGCGAAAAGTAACAAAGTTCGGATAGAGGAGCAAGCTATTTGACAAGGTAAAATACCCTTTGTTCACGGCTGATTTTTAACATTTACAGTTCATATTCTACCCCGAAGATTGGTAGGAGATTCCACTGATAAATGGTATTCAGTTTATTCTCTTTCTCATTCCAAAAATAGGTAGCCACATTTTTTTGATTGTACACATTCCATGCACTAAGATAGAGGACGAGATTGGAGTGTTCAAAATGGAACCGTTTATCAAATCGAACATTCATGGAATGATATGCAGGATAGCGTGATCCATTGATCTTGTTGCTGTTGAATATTCCTCGTTTCAGTTGAGAGGATTGTGTTAAATCGAACGGAGTGTACGGAGTTCCTCCGGCATAGATCCATCGCGCGCTGAACTCCCACTCCGAATTTGGTTTATATCCCCCTTCAGCGCTAAGGATGATACGATTGTCGAAAACCCGATTTCTCCAGACATCATCCGCCCCTTTATATTCTGTTCGAAACAGTGTTGCACTTACAATTCCATAAAAATCCTTCGCGAGTTTTTTTTGAAGTGTTAGTTCAATACCGCGCGAACGCGCCTTACCGTCATTGCTTAACGGTTTGTGATGAAAATATAATCCGTTACGATAGAAGATCTCATCCACAAGGAAGAGAGATGGATCTGAAGGATCGACCGGAAAATCATAATATTCCTTTTGATAGATTTCCACACTTGCTTTGGCAGCTTCGCCGAGGATATGATCAATACCGACAATGTAATGGACTGCGTACGGATCATGAAGAGATTTGTTCGCTGCAGATTGTACAAGGAGCGACAGCGGCATATTTTGATAGTACATACCCGATGCAAGTTTGAAAGAGGTGAGATCGTTCAGTTGATAGGAAAGAGAAAGTCGTGGAGAAACAGTAACTCGATCATTAAAAGAAAAATAATCAGCTCGAGTACCGATTGTCGCCGTTAATCCTTCAAACAGTCGGACGATGTATGTGAAAAATGCGCCTATCTTTACTTCGTTAACATTATTTCCGATGGAGGCGGGTGTTGTTGAATCACCGAATGCGGTTGAATATGCACCAAATGCATTATCATATGTTTGCATCAACTGTTTTGCTTCCCCGCCAAACTCCAACGAATGTGATTCTGAGATTCGAAGGTGATTGCTATTTCGGATGCCGATGGAAGCTTCCGTTGAATGATTCCTCACCAGAGGCAATCCAGTGTTGGTTTCAAAAAAATCTTCTTGCGCTATTGTTGCTTGATAACCAACTGTAGTCATTGAATAGAAATTACCACTCCACAAAGCTCTCCATGCAATACCTCCGGCGGTTTGATATATATCCTGATTGCCATAATAGAGCATATCATTTTCCTCGGCAACACTTCGTGTTGGATTGTTGTGATCGTCTCCGTTGATGAAAATAAGACTGAGTTTGTGTTGTTGTGAAAGATCGTAGGTGATCTTTCCTTGTATGTCGCCATATCGCGGTACAACCGATGTTCCGATATCGAAGATCTTTACGACATAATCCAAATAACTTCGTCTGGCGGAAAGAAGGTACGATCCTTTTTCTCCGATCGGTCCTTCCACAACGCCCCCGAATCCCATAATACTCAGATCGAACTGTCCGTCAAATTCATTCCTGTTTCCTTCCCGCATTTTTAAATCGAGAATCGAAGAAAGTTTGTCACCATACGCCGCAGAAAATCCGCCGGTATAAAAATTCACTTCGTCGATGAGATCAACATTTATCATTCCAATCGGTCCTCCGGTTGCTCCTTGTGTGGGGAAGTGGTTGATGTTGGGAATTTCGATGCCATCAAGATAAAAAGCATTTTCCAACGGACTTCCGCCGCGGACGATAAGACTGTTGGATTGGTCATTCACTTTTGCCAGACTTGGCAGAGTCATAATCACCCGGCTGATGTCGCCGCCGGAACCAGGTGCACGACGAATTTCTTCAGCGCTGAATGATGTAATGCTCAGCGGCTGAACATCATTTTGTTGAAAATATCCGGCGGTGATTGTTACTTGTTCCGATTCGAGTGCCTGTTCAAACAAGGATCCGGAGACTGTTGTGATCCGCTGTGAACGGATGATAATATCTGTCTTTGTTGCGGTGGCATAGCCCACCATTCGCATTTGCACAGAGTAATTTCCCACAGGTACATTCTTGATTGAAAATTTCCCATCTGTATCGGTAATAGATCCAATGGTTGTATTCAAAAGAACGATATTTGCACCAATCAGCGGCGATTTGGTTGCGTGATCGAGGACAATTCCTTCGATGGTCCCAGTTAAATGCTGTTGCGAAAAAAGAAAAAATGAAGAAAGTATTAATACAAAAAATGATTTGAACAGTTGTTTCATTGTTTCTCCAAAACTATTAATCCATAATCGATGATCATTACAGAACAAAATTACGATATATCGCCGGAGTATTCGCTTTTACCGATGGGTTTGAACGTGGAAAGGTGGTTCAGTCCGATTGGGATGAACGGGAGAGATAAATATCCGCAAACGCTGAAGAGTATCACGGATATTTTTCTGCATCTTTTAGCGCAATCGATGAAAGAAAGTTTTTAATCCTCTATTTCAAAAATACAAGTTTTCGGGTTTGTATAAATGTGCCTGCCTGTATTCTATAATAATAGATCCCACCCGAGAGATGTGGAGTCCATTGTACTTGATGTGTTCCTGGATCGGTCACTTCATTGATGAGTGTTACTACATGTTGACCAAGAACAGTAAAGATCTGTAATGTTACGTGCGAAGAAGCAGGTACATCAAACCGAATTGTTGTGCTCGGATTAAAAGGATTGGGGTAATTTTGATACAGTGTGAATTGTTGTGGTACAACAGATGATTGTTGAACAAGCGATGGAGTATGACGTATGAGGCGAATATCATCCAGCCAAATTTCTTTTCCGAGAAAGCTGCTTTGTTCCGCCACAATTTCGAAACGGTCGATCGCTTTCCAATCGAACGCGCCAATGGGATTATACCAAATGCTGTCCCATGAACCATGTTCGGTAAATGATGAAAGTGGAATTTGAACGTGATGCCAGGAGTTGTCCCAAGGTACAGTTGCGGCATTCATTGTCTTTCGCATTCGCCAAGGATGATCGGAGGGGCCTGTTTTGGTATCGATAAAGCGAACGTCGAATTGCAGTTCCGGTACACCGTTTCGCACACGAAATTCCAATGCATATCCCGAGTCCTTAAGAATGGAAAGATCTTTATTTGGAAGAAAATTAAATCCGATATGTTGGTACTGCAGCGCATCGTTCCAGCGGATGCAATATTTTCCTTCCGCCGGTACATCGGTTGAATAAAAATCCAATGTGGTACTTGGAGAATTATGCGATTTTAATATATGCGCACCAATGTAATCTCGATACAGATCAAATCCTGTTGTATCAGGAGTGATGGTGAACTGTTTCTGCGGAGGAACATTGAAACCGAGAGCAGAGACCAACGGAATATTCAGATCATACTCGAACAATTCCTGCGATCCGGATTTGAATAGACCAAAGCCCCCTTGATAATCCCACATGGTCCAACCAATTCCCTTTTCTTGTAAGTACGTCCGGATTAGCTCGTACCATATTACTCGATCCTGATTATTGCTGTTGGGAATATAGACACCGAACTCACCGCAAAAGAGAGGGACATTCCGGTTGCTTTGAAAATTTGCTGCAATATCGATGAGCGATTTTACTTTAGCGACTGTACCGTTAGCAGCGTAATTGTTAAAATCATTTTGCACCCATGTTCTGACTAACGCGGGAGGAAATGGAGGCATGTGTGTCACATCATACGGAAACGGAATACCGGTCAACGGAACAAGTGATGGATTTGCCCAGCTTGCCCCTTGATGCGTGAACAGAAACGGGTCATAAAAATGAAACGTATAGATCAGATTTGTATCTGCATACGCGGTCATCAGATTGAGATTGTGGTAACTATTCCACCCGGCGGGACCGACGATGATGGTATGTTTCAAATCAATGGAACGGATGGAATCTATGACCACTTTCTGGATAATGTTCCAGACATCATCACCAATTCCGTGCGGTTCGTTTAATATTTCATAATAGACCAACTTAGAACGATGCTTCATATGTTCAGCAACTTGTTTCCATACTGGAACAAGAATATTTCCAACATGCGGCGAGGTATTCACGGCAGGATCGAAACTATGATTATCAATAATAATATGAAGACCGAGTTCTTCCGCCCAGTCTACAGCCGCATCAAGAAAATCGAATAGCAGAGGATCGACAATATATGCCGGGCTTCCGCTTGTCATGGAATGCATATTTATGGGAAGTCGGATGACATCGCAGCCAAGAGATTTGATATTGGCAAAGTCCGTTTTGGTGTACTTTGAAAATTGAATATCGCGTGCGTTTGCTTCTTGAAACCAGTTGGTGAGATTGACACCGCGCGAAAAGGGGAGTTGACCCCCGTGAAGGAGAGAAAGTATGAAGAAAATAGAAAAAATAAATTTTATCATGGTAATCTGTGGCGAAAAAAACGTTAATTATTTATTCGCCGATAGTCGACAACAACAATTTTTTTCTGTATTCGGAAGGGGTGACGCCGGTTTGTTCTTTGAACAATGTGTTGAATGTGGCTTTGGAATTAAACCCTGCATCGAAAGCAATGGAGAGAATTTTCAAATGTTGTTTGGAGCGATCTGCAAGATCCTTCTTCGCCTCTTCCAGGCGATATCCGTTTACGAAATCATAAAAATTCTTTCGGAGTTTTGTATTGATTACTTCTGAAAGATTGTGCGGCGAAACGGATAACTCTTCCGACAATTCCGTAAGCGTCAGAGAGCTGTTGCGGTAGATCTTCTTTTCTTCCATCAACCGAAGGAGCGATTGAAGATATTGCCCCGCCGTTTCATCGGAAAGTCCCGAGCGTTGATATTTTGCTCCATTGTTTTCATCCTGAGTGATTTCAATTTCTTCTACCACGTGCATCACTTTCTCCACCGAAGGATCGGAGAAGATTTCCGACTTCATCAATCCGAAAAACCCCATAGCATACACATAGATGGCAAAAACAACGGAGACAAAAACGTAGTTGGAAAGATTGATTCCCTGCGTCATCAGCGTATCTTCAACCAAAAACAATATCCAAGCGGAGAGCATCGCCAGCGTGGTGTTGCGGAGCCAGTTCATTTGCAGCTGTTCAATAGAAGAGAGAACTTCTTTCAACTGTTTGTTAAAGCGGATAATCAAACGGAGTCCGGCTGCAACGTAGAACAATCCCTGAGCAATCAACAGCCAATTAAACAGACGCAAAAAGAATGGGGCTGTATCGGGAGTAGCGGCTGTTGCCTCGGAAAAATCAACGAATCCGAAGACAAATGCTATCAGTAGTGCAGATTCAAAGAGGAGAAACAAGGCAAAATGGATCCAATCACCCGGAGCTATATGTGTTTGCCTTCGCAGCAGATATTTGGTATAGAGAAACTGCAGAGGAGAAGCGGTAAGGGGAATTCCGACAATAACAAAAACAAATGGAATTATCTGATAAACACCTGCGTCTTGAATAAGCAGGTGAATAGAGATTACCGTAAAACAGAATAAGAGCGCAGCCAGGAATCTGTTGGCAAACAACGCACGGTGTTTTTGAAAAATGAGCACTGCCAGCAGAAATGATTGCGATGCGGCCACGATGAGAACAATATTCACAACGTTCAATTCCATATGGAAAGATAACTGGAATTGCCAGGAACTACAATACAGAAAAGAACACACTCTGTAAGAGGAGTTATATGAAATGATTTATACTGTGAAGCGAGTGTTTGATGGGAAAGAATGGAGTTTAACACAAAACAGTCGCCATGTAACTAGAACCCATCTTAAAAATGAAACTATTGCCATCCTGAACGGAGCGAAGGATCTGAGTAAGCCACAGAATTTTTTTCAAAAAAATGTGCAACGAAGCCCCGTTGTTCGGTTCCGCGTTTGGGAATCCCGCAAGGCGGAATCTCAAAAAACGGGAGGTGCCGTGCATATAAAAAACTTATCGGCAAATCTGATACTATTTTCAGATTCTTCAGTATGACCGTTGTTTTTGTGTTTTTGAGATTCTAGATGATAATTCCATTCTTCGGTTTGTTTTCTTTTTAATAGAGCAACTAACAATTGATCTCTCACATGACTTATTTTTTATCTAATACTCTGATTTCTAAATATCTCACCTTAATACTTCACATCTCCCTGACGTTCTTTTGCTTTGGCATCCCACGTTGGCAAGACAGTTTTCTTCCACTCATTTTTCTCATTAATCAATTTGGGAATATTTAATCCGATGAATGCCTGCGCTTTTGCTTTGGTAGAGAGATCGGGCATTTGCACTATTGGTGATGCGTTGTGTTTTATCAGCACTTGTGTAATAAACCGTCGTGCCTCTTCTGCTCGTTGAATTGATGTTCCAAGCACTCGTGCACCTTCCAGAGGAGAGTGGAAGCCCACTGCATTTGCTGCTGACACCCAATCCCAACGCCATTGTGCCGAGCGGATAAGTTTTAATGCGGGAACCAGTTCGGAAGAATCTGCACCCGCATTGTACGCAGCCGCTGCTTCAATGTGTGCGGCCACAAGTGCTTTTTCTGCAAGGTGTTTTAATTCCATAATCTTGTCTTGTCTGTCGTTTACATTTTTTGTCAGTACTTGTTCGCTCTCGCGATGACAGACTTGACATGAGCCAGCGATATTTTCCAATGGAGAAGCAATCTTATGATTGGTGAATTTTACGCCCCCTTCGTTTTTGTACGGCATGTGGCAATCTGCACACGAAACACCCCGTTCGGCATGAATACCTGTGCGATACAATTCATAATCTGGATGTTGAGCTTTAAGAATGGGTGTTTTGCTGATTGTATGAACGAAATCAATATGACCAATCTGTTCATAATACGCTTCCATTGAGTCGGCAGAGAATCCTTTATCCCAAGGGAAGGTGAGATACTTTTCCACTTTTCCTTTGAAGTAGTATTCCACATGACACTGCGCGCAGACGAGTGAGCGCATTTCCTGACGCGTTGCGTTGTTGATATCTTTTCCTTGCCGCTGCCACGCTTCAGCAAGTGCCGGGCGTGTGATTCGCAGATTCATTGTTTTCGGATCGTGACAATCCTGACAGCCGATGTTGTTCACAATCTCATGACCGAGAGAATCCCAATGTCCTTTATAAAAATTTGCCGGTCCTATTTTGTTCATAATGCGGGGAACATCCGGACTTTTACATGACCAACATGTAGCGGGCTGAGGAACAGCTGTACGAAGCGTATTTCGTATATCGCTAATGGCATAATAATGTCCGCGAGCCTGATTATATTCTCGAGAGAAAGCATATCCTGCCCACAAAATAACATTGAGCGGATCCTCTTCAAGCAGATCTCGTTTTTTGTTTCCTCCGTATTTGCTCAGGTATGTCGTGTCTTTTGTACTTTTATATGTTTCATATTCACGGGGATAATTTTCTCCCCACACCTCGTTGCGTGGTTCCCACTCCGCAATCGGTTTTGTTACTTGGTATTGCATCATTGCTTCACTGCGGCGTTCCATAATGGATGCACCCAGCCAGCCGACGAGAAATACAATGATGATTGTACCGCCGAACAGCACCCAAGCGGTCCACGGTTTTTTTTCGATAAGTTCAGTGATGTTCATAATAATGCTCCGCGATATAAAAGTATTTTTTGGGTGGCAGGTCGGCGTTAACGTTGACCTGCTCGATCATTATGTAGGTATTTTTTTATCCACGCTGGTGTCACATCGGACGGAATTGGAATACGTGCATATGGAACAGAAGCTAGACTATTTACGCGTCCATGTGGTGTTTCACGATGACATTCCCAGCAAAGTTTTCCGTCTCCATGCTGTTGTGCTTCAAGAGTGACAAATCTTTCGTTCACATTTTGAGTAAGTTGGGAATGACATCGGATGCAATTTTGTTGAACCACGGCAATCCCAGCATCATGAATATGAATCACTTGCGGCTCCATGCGGAACGTGAACATAAATGAATGTCGCGTACCATCCATTGCTTTAAATGCATATTTGCTGACGACATTATTGTGTGGGACATGACAGTCATTACAAACAGTCACTCGTGCATGACTGCTTCGTTCCCATGTTGCAAACTGCGGCGCCATCACGTGACAGTTCATGCAGGCGCGGGGATCGTCGGATAGGTATGACGTGGCATTACCAACATACAGCACCAGCAAACCGAGTCCGAACAATGTTCCTACTGTTATGAAAACAGGAATACGCCACTGTTTCGGCGGCTTCAGGGCGTGGATAAGTGAAATGATAAATTGCTTCATCGGTAGTGTACGGTGTTGAAATGATCTTCAATATGCACGTGAATATGGAAAATGTAAAGAAGATTCTTAATCGTTTGGCCCGTATTGCGGAACAGAACCGCGTGCATGATTGTAGAGCGGCGAATCAAGATTTTGAAAACGAAATTGGTATTCATCCTTTGAAACCGAGTTTTTCCAGTGTCCGGTTAACATTCCCAATCCGGTAACCGCAATAAACACTCCTGCTACAAGTGTACCGAAGACCCACGGTGAAATTGAAGCAGACTTTTTTTTAGATCGAAGCACAAGGGTTTCTTTTACAGGACATTCTTCAACGCAGCGCAGGCAACTTGTACACTCATCGCTCCACACTTGACTGACTTGATGCACTTTGATATTCGATGGACAAACTTTTGTGCAGAGTTCGCAATCAATGCAGTTTTCTTTCACACGCGTGATTCGGAAGGGCGCTAATAATCCGGTAATGCCTAGCAAAGCGCCGTAGGGACATAAATATCTGCACCAAAAATTTTTAATTACTACCGAGAAAAGCATCAATCCAATAATTGTCCAAAGAGCAAATTGCGAAATCTCGGCAAAGAAGAGATACATTTTAATATCGGCCACTTTGTTGTATGGACTGTTAATGAATATTTCCAATTCTTGAACCGACATTGCCCCGATGGCATAGACAAAAAAGAAGAGAAGAAGATATTTTAACGAACGGAGCGGATAATCCAGCCATCGCCACACAATAATATTTTGTTTGAAGAGTTGTTGGCCAAGCATCCAAAGCGATTCGCTCAGTGTGCCAACAGGACACATCCAACTGCAGAATGCTTTTTTCATAATCAAGCTAACGGCGATAAATCCGACAAGGATAATTGTTCCGGCTGGATGAATTGTGTTGAGTGTTCCGCTGTAGATCCAGTGAAGCATTCCCATTAATGCGCTGATAGGGAGAAATCCTTCAACGCCCGGAGGGCGTTCAACGTATGTTTCAGTCCCAAAAGACATTCCCCATTGCATGAAGAGATAGAATTCAATGCCGATCCAAATGCAGAGTAACACAAACGCTAGTTGTACGGATGACCGAAAGAATTGTGAATCGTTCTTTAGTCGATCCATAATTCGACGATACCATCGGAAAGAGAGATTCGGTTTGAATTTTTTTCGACGTTGTTCTGTAGGAATCTTTCGTAAAGCAGGAGAAGCGTGTTTGATATCAGAGCGATTTGTCTGATTATGTGATGCAAGCTTAATAATGGAAATTGGAGTATTCATTGTTCGTAATAAATTACAATGTAGTGAAAGCATGCGTCAGTGCGGTGTTTACCGAACCGACGCATTGATAAAGTTCTGTCGAAGTCGAAGATGGTGATGGATAAGCCAATTCGACAAATCAGCTAATTATGCAGCTTTATATCCATCCTTTTTAATGTCTTTTGCGACATCAAGGATGTTCTTTTTGCTCAACGATGCAAAGAAATTCTCTTTGGTTGTTTTCCACTCGTTGTGCATGGGGCAGGGTGCTGCCACGTTACACTCCGAATAACCGAGCACGCAAAGATTCATAATATCGCTTCCATCGATTGCGATAATAATATCCATCAACACAATCTCTTCGGCAGGTTTTGCCAGCCAGAATCCGCCGGAAACACCTTTCATGGAATGAAGCAATCCCTTATGCGAAAGTTTCTGGAAGATTTTTCCCAGAAAATGAAACGGGATGTTTAAGTGCGATGAGATCTCTTTAATAGTGGTCATCTCGCCTTGCTTTTTTTGCGCAAGATAGATGATGGATTGCAATGCGTATTCACATTGCCTGCTGAAGAAGATTGACATAATTACCTCACATGTATGTTTGTAATGCTTTCATATAATTTGCTCGTTCGAATGATGACGGATCGGCAACCGATTTGTGGCTCATGCTCCCGCGCATGTCATTCAAGTTTGTATATTCGTGTTCTACCATCCATTGTTGGACTTCCGTCAACACTTCACGAATCTTTCTCGGTCCATGACGAAGAAGTGCCGAACACATCATTGTTACATTCGCGCCGGCCATAATTAATTTGATCACATCTTCACCGGAATGAACGCCAGTCGATGCGGCAAGATCTGCTTTAATCTTGTTATGCAGAATGCCTATCCAGCGAAGTGGTAATCGTAAAGAGTTAGATGAACTTAAGACAACGCCTGGTTCCACGCTCAATGTATCCAGATTGATATCCGGTTGATAAAAACGATTGAAGAGGACAAGGCCGTTGATGCCGATGTTATCCAATCGTTTTGCTACGTTGGATAACGACGTAAAGAATGGGGAGAGTTTTACCGCAACCGGAATGGAAACTTGATTGCGTACATCTTTCACAATATCCAAATATGTTTGTTCGATATCATCGCTGGTCATATTTGAATCGGTCGGGATATAGTAGACATTCAATTCCAAAGCATCGGCACCAGCCTGTTCAATCAATTTTGCATACTCAATCCAGCCACCTTCGGTAACGCCGTTAATGCTGCCGATGATCGGAATGCTGACCGATTCTTTCAGCTTTCTGATATGATTCAAATATTCATCCGGTCCGCTGTGATATTCGTGTGCTTCCGGAAAATAGGAAGTTGCTTCGGCATAACTTTCCGCGTGATAGGTAAGATGGTGATACAGTTCTTTTGTTTCGTGCCGGATCTGTTCTTCGAAGATTGAAAAAAGCACGACCGCCGATGCACCGTAATCTTCCATCAATCGAACACTGCCAACCGTGCGTGACATTGGCGAGGCGGAGGGGACGATGGGATTTTTAAGATTCAGTCCGAGATATTCAGTTGATAAATCCATAATAATTATTCTCCGTAAGATATTCATTGACCGTCATCTTGAAGGTGACGGTCAAGTTTAGTATTAATGACTTGCCGTTGTTGCCTGCGGTGTTGTGAAGTTCATTGCCGCAAGTTGTTCGTAATATCTCCATTTCTTCAATACATCTTCCTGTGCTTCGCGAAGTAAACGTTTTGCTTTTTCAGGATCCATTTTCGTTAACATTTTGTATCGGATCTCATTGTACGCAAACTCTTCAAACTTCACTTTCGGCGGTTTCGAATCAAGTTGGAATGGATTCTTTCCTTCTTTCATCAACGCTGGATTGTAACGATATAGCGGCCAGTAACCAGAGTCCACCGCAAGCTTCTGTGCATTCATACCAAGGCGCATGTTGATGCCGTGCGCAATGCAATGAGAGTAGGCGATGATAAGGGATGGTCCTTCAAATGCTTCTGCTTCTTGGATTGCTTTCACCGTCTGCAGATCGTTCGCACCCATCGCAATCTGTGCAACATAGGTATTAGCGTAACTCATGGCGATCAATCCGAGATCTTTCTTTCCACCCGGTTTTCCACCCGCTGCAAATTTTGCAACAGCGCCGCGAGGCGTTGCTTTGGACATTTGTCCGCCGGTGTTGGAGTAGACTTCCGTATCAAGAACAAGGATGTTTACATTTCGTCCGGATGCGATAACATGATCCAAACCTCCGAAACCGATATCGTATGCCCAACCGTCACCCCCCATAATCCAAACACTTTTCTTCACGAGTGCATCGATATATTGCAGCAATTGTTTTGATTCTGGAACATGAATGCTCTCCAATAAATGTTTCAACTGTTTTACGCGTTCACGCTGTTCATAAATCTCTGCTTCCGTCGTTTGCGTGGAAGAGAGAATACCGTTGACCAAACCTTCATTCAATTGAGGAAGAAGTTTAATCAATAATTCACGCGCATACTCTGTTTGCTTGTCAAACGAAAGACGGAAACCAAGACCGAACTCTGCGTTGTCTTCGAACAATGAGTTTGCCCATGCCGGTCCGCGTCCCTCTTTGTTTTTCGTCCAAGGCGTCGTCGGAAGATTTCCGCCGTAGATGGATGAACATCCCGTTGCGTTTGCGACCACCGTTCTGTCACCGAATAATTGACTGACCAATTTTACATACGGTGTTTCACCGCATCCTGTGCAGGCGCCGGAGAATTCAAACAGCGGTTGAAGAAATTGCGAGCCCTTAATTGTTTTCGTATCAACGGTACGTCGATCCGCTTCCGGAATGGTGAGGAAGTAATCCCAATTTGCCCGTTCAGAATCTCGCAGCGCCGGTTGCGGCTGCATGTTTAGCGCTTTATATTTTGTTTCTTTCTTATTCTTTGCCGGGCAAATTTCCACGCAGATTCCGCATCCGGTGCAATCTTCCGGCGCAACCTGTATTGTATATGCCTGACCTTTGTAATCATTTCCTTTATACTGCATATGTTTGAATGTTCCGGGAGTTTTTTCCGTCAACGCATTATCATACACTTTAATGCGGATTGAGGCGTGCGGGCAAACAAGTGCACATTTTCCACATTGGATGCACCATTCGGAATCCCACACCGGAATTTCCGATGCAATATTGCGTTTCTCCCACATCGTTGTGCCGACAGGGTACGTACCATCAATTGGCAGTCGGCTGACAGGAATTGAATCTCCCTGACCGGCAATCATTTTTGCCGTGACATTCTTAATAAAATCCGGGGCATGGTCAGGCACAACGGGTGGAAGTTGAATTGTACTTGTTAATTCATTGGGATAATCGACTTTGAACAAATTCTCAATTGTTCCATCCACAGCGGCATAGTTCATTTTCACAATTTCTTCGCCTTTTTTACCGTAGGTTTTTTTAATGGAATGTTTAATCGCTTCAATCGCCTGGTCTTTTGGCAAAACGCCAGAGATGGCGAAGAAGCACGTCTGCATTATCGTATTGACACGTGTTCCCATGCCGGTTTTTATTGCGACTGCATTTCCATCGATCACATAAAAGTTCAGTTTTTTATTGATGATTTGTTCCTGTACACTCATCGGAAGATTCGCCCAGACCCGATCTTTCGGGAAAGGAGAGTTCAGAAGAAATGTTCCTCCGGAAACGATGGAGGTGAGCATATCAAACTTTTCCAGAAACTGCCATTGATGGCATGCAACGAAGTTTGCTTGCGAAATCAAATAGGTGGAGCGGATTTCCCGCGGACCAAACCGTAAATGTGACACCGTCGTCGATCCGGATTTTTTTGAATCATAAACGAAATATCCTTGTCCATAGAATTTTGTCTCTTCACCAATAATCTTAATGGAATTTTTATTTGCGCCAACTGTTCCGTCTGCACCGAGTCCATAGAATAAGGAGCGAATAACATCCGATTTTTCCGTGGTGTAGTTCGGATCGAAATCCAAACTGGAATGGCTCACATCGTCGTTAATACCGATCGTAAAATGATTTTTTGGTTTTTCTTTTCCCAGTTCGTCATACACTGCTTTTACCATTGCCGGTGTAAATTCTTTTGATGATAATCCATACCGTCCGCCGACTACTTTTGGATATTTTTTGAATTTAACATCGTCCGCTGCAAAATATTCATGCAATGCCGTGACGATATCTTGATACATCGGTTCACCTGCGCCACCCGGTTCTTTTGTTCTGTCCAATACCGCAATCGATTTTGTTGTTGAAGGGAATGCATCAATAAAATGTTTTACAGAGAATGGACGGAATAATCGGACTTTTACCACGCCGATCTTTTCTCCTTTAGCCAACAATGCTTCAACTGTTTCATGGACTGCTTCAGAGCCGGAGCCCATAATCACGATAACACGTTCTGCATCCGGCGCACCATAATAATCGAACAGGTGATACTGTCTGCCAACGATCTTTGCAAATTGATCCATCGTCTTTTGCATAATGTCGGGGCATCGTTCGTAGAATGGATTGACGGTTTCGCGAGCCTGGAAATACACATCCGGATTTTGAGCAGTACCGCGCATCACAGGATTGTTTGGTGTAAGTCCGCGCTTGCGATGGTGGGAAATAAAATCTTCGTTCATCATCGCTTTGATGTCGTCGATTGTTAATTGTTCGATCTTCATTACTTCGTGCGATGTGCGGAACCCGTCAAAAAAATGAATGAAGGGAACCCGCGCTTCAAGCGTTGCTGCTTGTGAGATAAGCGCAAAATCCATTACTTCTTGAACATTATGCGAGCACAACATTCCCCAGCCGGTGGAACGTGCCGCCATAACATCGCTGTGATCGCCAAAAATGGAAAGTCCTTGCGCAGCAATCGATCGAGCGGAGACGTGAAATACTGTTGAAGTTAATTCGCCAGCGATCTTAAACATGTTTGGGATCATCAGAAGCAATCCCTGCGATGCGGTAAATGTTGTGGTGAGCGAGCCAGTCTGTAATGCGCCGTGGACTGCTCCAGATGCCCCTCCTTCGCTCTGCATTTCGGTGACACTGGGAACGGTGCCCCAAATATTTTTCTTTCCTTCGGATGACCATTGATCGCACCATTCGCCCATGTTGGAAGAAGGGGTGATTGGATAAATCGCGATGACTTCGTTTGTTTTGTGTGCTACATACGCGGCAGCTTCGTTGCCGTCGATGATGACAAGTTCTCTTTTTACTGTTGACATAATATAGGACTCCGGATTCTGTTTTATTAAAGACATGGGGTACTTTTGCAAAAAGGTTGCCAAAGAAAACCACCAGAAATGTCAATGATTTGAATGGTTTAGAGGGAAATGATTGTCAGTTGTAAGAAAGAGTGGATATCGGACTCTTATTTGTAAGAAAGGGAAAATCGAAAAAAATTCACAGCGGAGGAGGAAAAGAACACTGAGAATATAAGTGATTCATACCGTGACTCACAGTCATGGCATTGTACTTACCACGAATAGCAAAAATAATTTTTTTGCTGTTGAGAAATTCAATCCTTCCTTTCTATTCTCTGTGTCTTCGTGGTAAAATCTATAAAAAAAGGACGATCTTGTGACCGTCTCGACAATAATTCTATGCGTTCTCTGCGGTGAAATTATGGTAGCACTTGCAAGATGTCGGACATTATCCGGCTGTGTTTTTTTCCGTTAGATTCTCTGTGTTCTCCGTGCCCTCTGTGGAAAATCTACTACGCGTTCTCTGTGGTAAAATTATGGTAGCCCTCGCAAGATTGCGGACACTTTTTGAAAATGCGTAGGAGATGCAGACATCATCGGGCACGCTTTAATATTTTATACTCTGTGCCTCCGTGTCTCTGTGGTAAAATCTATAAAAAAAAATGATGGTCTGGCGACCGTCCTGACAATGATTCTACGCGTTCTCTGTTGTAAAATTATGGTAGCCCTCGCAAGGTGTCAGACATTATCCGGCTGTGTTTTTTTCCGTTAGGTTCTCTGTGTTCTCCGTGCCCTCTGTGGTGAATGCTTTTAAATAATCTCACCGCTTAGAATCTTCCGGGCGATAAATTTAGTATGTTCAGAAAAATCCTTATCCAGCATCCATTTCACCATGCCGAGATTGTCAGCAACAGGGAGTCCTTTGTTCTTGCCGAACATGAAGATGATTTCTCCTTTTTTATCGCGGGAAAATTTTCTGTCGTAATCGAGATACTCGCTCTCTTGAAAGAAGTTTTTATGTAAGGAATCGATTGTTGGTATAAGATCAGAATATTTTTCTAATTGTCCGTTCAGGACTTTGATCGTTGCCTCCACATCTGCTTCGGCGGAGTGGGCATTGACGATTTCTTCATTAGCATAGAATTTCAACGCGGCGGCGAGATTGCGCGGCTCTTTCTTGAAATAGATAGAGAGTGAATCAATCACTTTTACTTTTTCAAAAGGATTTTCTTCCAGTCCGGCGCGCAAAAGTTCTTCCACCAACAACGGAATATCAAACTTTGCAATGTTGTACCCTGCAAGATCACAGTCAGAAAAGAATGATACAATCTCATTCCTTTTTTCTCGGAACGTCGGCTCGTTCCTTACCATTTCATCGGTAATACCGTGGATTTCTGTAGCAGAAGGTGGAATCGGCATCTCCGGATAGAATCTCTGCAACAATATTGTTCGGGATTTATCCGGCATGATCTTAATGGCACAGAGTTCGATAATCTTGTCTTTCGTAAGACTAACACCGGTGGTTTCAAGATCAAAAAAAATGAGCGGACGTTGTAGTAAAAGTGAGTTGAGCATGTATTCCTTAGTTACCAATTATTTAAATATACAAAAAGTTATCGTCGTAGCGAGGCTTTCGTAAAGATGTGATCAGGAATTGTCGCATCAAATTCAATGGAATTGATATGAAATTCTGTTCCTTTTCCTTCTTTTAAAACATCTTTATATACTGCTGATTGAACCATCCAACGGTTCGCAACATTCCCCATTTCTATAACTTCAACCGTTTTTAATAATTTCCCGCTTTTTGCAAACAGATGTTCTTTCAAGATTACAAAGCGTGCTTTATCAACCCATACTTTTCGTTTATCATACGCAATATCTTCTTTCTTCGCGGAGAGATCCAGAACCCAACATTGCCTTCCCATTACTGTATCGTCTGTAGCGATTCCGGCGTTATACAGATTCGGCAACCGTGGGTCTTCCATCATATCCTCGTACGAAAGGTCAGAACCCATTACCGATTGTCGTAACATATGCTGAGAAATCATAATGGTCCTATCCGAAGAGGGAGAATAGGTCCACAACATATCTTTCAATTTCAACATCTTAGTCCCTTTTTCCCGCGCAGGGGCAAGATATTCCGTGAACGCATCGTATGTACCGCGCTGCCATGATTTTGCCTCCACCGTACGACTTTCCCGTCTGCCATGGATAATCATTGTGGATGTAACAATCTTCGTTTCGGAGGCCATGTTGCGGTCAACTTTTTTTAAGATCTCATCACCGGTGATGGTTTGTGAAAATACCGCTAAACCGGGAATAGACAACATGAAAAAAATTATCTTTTGTATTGAAACAAGTGTATAGAAAAGCTGTTTCACGTTTCCAACTCCTTAAATAATTGTGCGGTTTGCCGTTTATAAATTCCAATACCGGAAATAGCTGTACCAAATATTGTAGCAAGAAGTCCGGGAAAAAAACCAATAACATATGTGACCGGAGTAATTTGTGCGCGGATCACATTGGAGATCATCAGCGAACTGTTTTTCATCATCCCCTCGATGTTAATACCATATTCTTGTAAATAATACGCAATCATCAACCCGAATACAGTGCCAACCGAGGAACCGATGATGCCGATAAAAATCGATTCCACAAGCATCGAACGATAGACATGTCCTTTCTCTTCTCCAATTGCAATCCGTACGCCAATTTCTCCGTACCGGCGGAGACTCCCCGTTAATCCCGTGTTCCATAAAACAATGGACATAGCAAAGACAAAGACTCCGATGATAATACCGGAGTATGCATCCATAAGATCAAGATAATCCGACATGCCGCTTTGCGTGCGCAGCGTTCCCATGACCGGGGCAAATTCATCGGATGAATTTTTATAGAATGAATTGAATTCCTTTGTCATCTCGTCAGCGCGTTCAGCATGATAAACATCATCCCGGAAGAATCCCAAAATCTCACCGGCACCGTTCTGCATATCCATAGCACGTTGAACATCTGAAAGATCGGCGATGATTGTACCGCGATCCATAGCGGCAACGCCGAATCGCACTGTTCCGGCGATTGTAAAATTGGTGATTGCCATACTGCCGTTCATAGTGGAACCGATGAGTGTAACAGTCTCTCCGGGAGCGGTCTTTAATTGTACTGCCAGATCATCGGCAATTAAAATCTCCGACGGCTTGGTTGGAACAGTCCCTCGAACAATAGAATTTTTAATGTTCAGAACATTCCATTCCGGACTATTCTGTGTAAGAAAATCCGCGGCGAAACCAAACACAGGGGATTGAGCGCGAGTTTCCATCTGAGCATCCGGAACATCCAACAATCCGCCAAATCGGATGCGTGGTGTCCAATATAATTCAGGGAATTGTTTTTGTAATGTTGTTATAAGTGTGTCAGTACCTAGCAATGCAAGATCGTTCGGGATCTGATCTGCTTCGCTTGCATATGCTTTGGTCATTACACGCACATGTCCTGTATTGTAATGTGCGGTAGTTTGGATCATGATGGTAATTACGCCGTGGAGGTACGCGTGGATGAATACTGTCAGCATTACTCCTGCGGCTACAATCAGCACCGGAAAGAGCGACCGTGAACGATCCCGAATAATTCCTTTCCAAAGAAATGCAATCATGTCATCTTTCCTCTCAGAGCATCAGTCGGTTTCAGCGATGCGATCTTTCGTGTCGGAAGAAAACTGACGATAGTGGTTACGACAAGGACAAGAATTGTTGTTCCGACGATCAACCCAAAAGAATATACAGGAAAGATCTTGTCGCCAAACGCAAATCCAAAATCATCCGTCGATTGTGGAAGCGCCCATCCGTTTTGAGCGATGAAAGAAAGGAGCGGAATTCCGTACAAGGCACCGACCAGCGCTGCGAGAATTCCATGAAATGCTCCTTCCATTGTAAAGAGACGAATCAGTTGAGTACGAGTCATGCCAAGCGCCATTAATGTTCCCATCTCTTTGCGTCGATGCCAGATGGAAAGCACTTGTGTGTCGAAGATGGCCAGCATGGCAAGGAACATTAGGATGGTATAAAAAATGCTCCCTCCAATGGACTTTGTTCTCACCAATGAATGAAGATCCTGTAAAAGGAAATCCAAATTTTTAAAACTCCAACCATCTAATGATGGAATGAAAGTGATCCCTTTTCGTATAACAATCATTGTCGCTTCGTTCGGCATTTCGGTGATTTGTTGCATCACGTTGAGCGGAATCCATATTTGGTCGTTGTCGATTTCCTGTACGGTTGTTTTGAAAATGTCTATGATAGTTACATCACGCGCGTCAAATGTACCGTGAGCGGTTCTCCATTGCACAGTAACAAGATCATCCCTTTTCAATCCGGTATGTTTTGCCATTCGTGTGCCGATCATAGCAGGTATCGTCCCTGCTTCGGCAATCAGTTTTGCAGAGGGGAGCGCAAGAATTGTCTGTTGCGGATCGATCCCTTTCAAAATAATATTTCTAAATCTTCCGCCGGGATAGATCGTACCTTGTCGGATGAGAATGGGAGTTGATGTTCCCTGTTCAATATGTTGTTGAAGTTCTTTGGGAATTATCCCATGCGCATCAACGATCGACAACGGATCGTATGGATCGTAACGCTCTTGCCAATATTGTCCTCCTCCATAAAACGCATCAATGGTTGCTTGTTCAACCTGGTCGTTCATTCCGGTGTACACACCTTGAAGAAAAATAATCGCAATGAATGCAAACGACAGAGCTGCCACATTAAGCCATGTCCGTAATCCGGCTCCAATTATGTTTCGATAAGCAAGTTTTATTATCAACATGGGTTACCTCACAGGTTTCATGAGCTCATCTTTTTCAATTCGTCCGTCGCTCAGCGTAATTTTACGATTGAGATAGGAAATCACTTTATCATCATGCGTTGCAAAGATAAATGTTGTTAGCAATTGGCGGTTCAATTCCACCATTGTTTTCATAATGTGGTGCGAATTTCCTGCATCGAGATTTGCTGTCGGCTCATCTGCCAATACAATTGCCGGTTGTTTCACAATTGCACGGGCGATGGCAACACGTTGGCTTTGTCCACCAGACAACTGCGACGGTTTAGACGCAGCGCGGTTGGCAAGGCCGACCCATTCAAGTGCTTGCATCACCATTTCTTTTCGTCGAGGTGACGTCGTACCCAATAATAACAGAGGAAATTCCACATTTTCGTACACTGTGTACACCGGAAGCAGATTGAACGTTTGAAAAATAAAACCGATATGATCATTCCGAAGTTTCGACGACTCTTTGTGTGATAATCGCTCAATCTGTTTGTCAAGCACCTCTGCACTTCCATTACTCGGTGCATCAAGCGAACCGATGATGTTCAAGAGTGTTGTCTTTCCCGAGCCGCTGGGTCCGACCAAACCGAGAAATTCTCCTTTTGCAACAGAAAGGTTGATATCGTCCAACGCTTTAAATGTAGTAGAACCAAGAGGATATATTTTTTCCAGATGTTCCGTTCGAATGAGCGTTGAGTTTATCATGTTTTTCTGTTGTCCATTACTTATTAATGATTGAAGACGATCATGAGTTGCATTCCTGTACCTGAATATGTAATTCTACCTGCCTCTCCGGTGGGATGTTGAATCCGTTGATTGGTTGACGGATTCCAATATCCGAGTAGATACATAATCCAATTGTCGTACGTTCTCTGTAATGAAACAAGTCTGTACCATTGGAGACTTGCCCAATCCCGGTAGACCATACCAGAAACCCTGTCTACAATACTTAATGGATAGTTGACAGATAAGGCAGAAAATCCGGAACCATTTGCTGATCCCAAGATTGAGGATGAGTTTTCTGATCGGAAATATTCCGTAAGAACATTTAAACCATTACCGACCGAGAATGTGTAATCGGCTCCCACCGTCCACAATCGTTGAAACTGAAGGGATGTAACAGATGTGCTGCGGTGAACAAGCACAGCTTCAAACCAAACACCAATATCGATATCCCATTTTCCATCAAGGGCATAACGATCTTCATCGGAAACTTTGGGGGAAGAAAGTATTCTATTCATATCGGCGGTCCGATGATGATAGGTTGCCGCAATTTCGCCATTCCATAACGGAGTTTGAAACCTCCCTCCAAACTCGAAACTGTTTTTTTGTGATGGCACAATATCCATCCCTTTTAATTCGTTATTGCCGAACAAACCCCACAACCAGAGATTGGAGTTGTCGGAAAAATAGGAGCGCGCCAAGAACGCATACACTCCGTCGGTTAACTGCAACGGATCGCGCGGATCAATTGCATCGAACCACATTAATGGCCGAAGCAGCGTAGCCGAACCGAAATTTATTTTTTGCAGACCAAGCCGTGCTTCAAATTTATCTGATGATAGTCGTCCCAATACTCGATATGGTTTGACCCTGCCTGTGTATAACGGCGTGCGATGTTCGGAAAATAGCGATGTGGAAAATGTATTGAGCGCAATATTGACGTCGCCTATGATATCGTCCTGAAGAGGTTGTGTAATAGAAAACTCTGGAATATAGCGTACGCCGAAATGGATATTCTTAGTAGCATACGACATCCAGCCGGATGCCTGACCAAGAAACTGATACGTTTGTGAAAAGAGTGATTGCTGGAGTATAAAAAAAAGGGGAACAAGTAAAAAATATATGAATTGTTTTCGCACGGTATTCCCCGAATGTGCTTCGTTATGGCATCAAGGTACGGATACAACAGTCGATAAGCAAAACAGGATTTTTTCCAGAGCATCATGTTTTGCGCGCAGACAATCATTTGTCTGGTCGGTGGAATGCAATCCCTGCGCTGGTCAATTTTTTTTCTGATTCCGATTCGATAATTTTTCGGAGTTCATCCAACGCGGAATCAAACATCGTATACTTCCGGCGTGAGTAGATCAAATCATATTCAACAGGAATCCACGTTTTAATATCAGCTTCATTATGCTGTATCTGCACTTCAAGTTTATCCAACGCATTGGCTACTTTCGCTTCGTACGTTTCCTGATTTTCAAACTCATGCCATAATTGATAGATCTCTTCTCCAATGACATCACCCAATTGTGTTCGGACATTCACAATTGCAGCCTGTTCACGCACTTCTTTTTGTTTTTTCAGTCCATCGTTTCCGACCATGAAGGGAACCGGTGTATCACCTGCTTCAATTTCTACTATATCATGAATGACAATCATTTTCATCAGTTTCTCAAAGTTGACTTGTTTGTCCAGTTTTGGCAATAGTAAAAAAGCTAATAAAGACATGCGCCAGGTATGTTCGGCAACGCTTTCTTGCCTGCCAGACGAGGTAAAACTATGCCGAAGTTCATTTTTTAGCTTTTCTGCTGAATGAATAAAGGAGTAAATATCAGACATTGTTGTCATAAATTTCTCGGTACGATTGTTGAGTAATTACATGTAAACATAGTAACAAAATATTCGCATTTCTACACGTTGAAGGGTTATCTCTATGATTGGAACATTTGCGCTTTATCTATCATTA
Organism: Bacteroidota bacterium; assembly: GCA_041658205.1. Classification (NCBI taxonomy): domain Bacteria; kingdom Pseudomonadati; phylum Bacteroidota; species Bacteroidota bacterium. The sequence goes on along the minus strand of JBBAAO010000003.1, from coordinate 335,772 downwards.
TTTGCAGGAATTCTCTCGATTCTCAGCTATATCAAAACGGCAAACGGAGAAAAGAAAAACCTTTCGAAAGGGAGGATAGGTCTTTATTTCAGTGCGGCGGGAATCTTTCTTGCCTGTGTAATGCTGATGACAGATATTCTTCAACACAATTTTGAAAATGGGTATGTCTGGAGTTACAGTTCACGAAGTCTTTCTCTTGGTTTGCTCATGTCAACATTCTGGGCAGGACAAGAAGGGAGTTTTCTCTTTTGGACGTTTTGTTCCGCGGTATTGAGTCTCATTCTTTTATCCTATACACAAAAACGAAAACTGGAAGCACATGTTCTTCCAATATTTCTTGCTATTCAAACATTTCTCGTGATTTTGTTAATCGCAAAATCTCCTTTCAAATCCATCTATGAACAATTTCCCGGGGAACTTTCACCGGGACAATTGCCTAACGACGGTCGGGGATTAAATCCGCTTCTTCAAAATTTTTGGATGGTAATTCATCCGCCGGTATTGTTTATTGGATTTGCCGCCGCTGCAATTCCATTTAGTTTTGCCATTGCTGCATTATGGAGAAAGGAATATCATTCGTGGCTCAGCAGTGCGTTTCCGTGGGTGTTATTTTCAGGGCTTGCTCTTGGTGCGGGATTAATGCTTGGCGCCTATTGGGCGTACGGTGTGTTAGGCTGGGGTGGTTATTGGGGCTGGGATCCTGTTGAAAATTCATCGTTGATTCCATGGATCCTATCAATGGCGCTGCTGCACACAATGCTTGCACAAACGCGCACGGGAAACTTAGTGCGGACGAATTTTATTTTTGCAATTCTTTCATTTGTTCTTGTCATCTATTCTACATTTTTAACACGAAGCGGCATTCTCGGCGATTCTTCCGTTCACTCTTTCACCGACCCCGGCACAATTGTTTACGGGTTACTCCTAATTTTTCTTCTTGGTTCAATTGTTCTTGGCGCAGCTTTTCTTTTTCTTCGAAGGAAGGAATTAAAAGCTATTGCAAAACCGATGCATTGGCTAACACGCGAATTCGCATTAGCACTCGGTTCCTTTGTGCTTCTTGCCAGTGCAATTATTGTTTTTTTTGGTACAAGTCTTCCAATTTTCTCAACAACACAGGTGGATCCATCTTTCTATAACAAGATGCATATTCCGATCGCTATCATCATGACATTACTGATTGGATACAGTCTGTTGGTACGGTGGGAACAGGAAGATGGAATGTTCTTGAGAGAAAAATCTTGGAAATCTCTCTTGGCATCCTTCATAGGAACAGTGATTATTGGTTTCTTGAGTGAATGGGATGTAATGTATCTGCTCTTTATATTTGCTGCTTTATTCGCACTCTTTGTTAATCTAGAAATAGCATTTCTCACTATTCAGGGAGATTTTCGATTGCTGGGTGGAAAAATAGCTCATATGGGATTAGCAGTATTCCTGGTTGGCGCAATCATCTCAGGATTATTCGATCAGAAAAAGACAGCAACATTAGAACTGGGAACTTCGCAGGAAATCTTCGGGTATACCGTAACGTACAATGGAAAATATATTGTGGAAGGGAATAAAACAGCGTTTACCGTTCACGTGGAACAAGGGGGAAGTTCTTCAGTCCTGATTCCAATGATGTTTGAAACAGAAAGTTCGGGTATGATGCGCAATCCCGATATCAAATCGTATTTTACTCAGGATATGTATATTTCGCCAACCGGTGTTGAAGAAAATGCTGTTGATGAGCATGGTCATATCACCTTATTCAAAGGAGAGAGTACGAAGGTGGGATCGTCGATGGTAAAATTTGCGGCATTCGATATGGGGGGACATAATGCACAGAGTACCGACGGTGGAACGAAAGTCGGTGCTACGTTAGAAATAACGAAAGGACACGAAAAAGAGACGGTTGTTCCTTACGTCATTTATAACGGACAGGATCCAAAATATTTTGGGGTGGAATCGAAACTGCTTGGCGGGAAGATTGAATTTTTATCGATGAGCATCGGTGGAATGGGAGAAGGACGTTCAGCAATCCAAATTGCCATAAAAAATGAGGGAGAGATTCCGTTGACAGGAAGTAAAGAAGCGTTGGTGGTGGAGGCGAGCGTAAAACCGTTTATCAGTCTTGTATGGGTCGGAACGTTGTTCGTACTGACAGGATTTGTGATTTCAATTCTTCGGCGTAAGAGAGCGGATGTTGCGGTTTAGTGTTTATAACATGATTCCAACACCGCTGGCAATACGGTATCGTTCATTCAATTGATTTCCCAAAAGATTTTTAATGATCGGGAGTTGATATTGAATATCGATGCTGATGGATGGGAGGGGATAGATTGATATTCCGGTGTTTGTAAAAAGATAGTTGCCGCCCGAATCCAACAACGTACTTCCTCGATATTTCTCTTTTCCCCATAAGCGGCCAATCAATCCGCCATTCGCAATCACCATTAATCCTTCTTCGGGATCATCGGGGTATATTCTATGGCGAAGCGTGATGTCGTAATTAAGCGCAGACGATTCTTGAAACAGATTTGCAGATGACAATGGAATGCCGGCAAGAAGATTTAAAGCAACCGAAGTGCTAAAATTTCCTATCATACCGTTTGCACCGAAAAGTATATTGGCTGTTCCTGTTCCATTCTGCAGATGAGGGTGAAGCAGATAGCCGTATTGATCGCGCGAATCAATCGTTCCGGTTGCCGATTTTAATCCGCCCTGAATAAAAAGATTGTAAAACGTCCCCTCGCTTTCATCTCCCCCTTGATATGCAGCGTATCGTGCCAAAATCGTCATGTCCCCGATGCCGCGTGCGATGTTCCGTTCAACGATACTTGGCGCAACACCGGTTATTTGCGGCCGATTGGAATGGTTGTAATGCAGTGTTGAACTGCCGTCAAATGTATTCTCTTGCGTACGATAGATGAAAGGAACAGCGAGAGTTATCCCCCACACATCGGCAGAATAACTGACGGTAAAAAATGTTGAGGAGTGAACAGAACGAACACGGTCGATGGTGGGCGTTTCCAATCCGCTGAAGAATTGATAACGAGAATCGATGCGAAGACTTGTCCGGTTAAGATCGTACACATATCCGTGCTGAGTCACAAAACAATATTCACATGGAAAAAGAAGCGAAGAAAAAATAAAAACTAAAGACACAAATGAGAGTGTCGACCTAATTTTCATATCGTTGTAATTCAATAACAAATGTGCTTCCTTTTGGGGGTGTGCTTTCCACAAAAATTTTCCCTTTATGTGCTTCAACAATTTCCTTTACGATTGCCAGTCCAAGTCCCGTAGCAATCTCACCTCCGGTTGGTTTTGCTGTTAACACGGTGAATTTTTTAAATAATTGAAGTTTGTCCTGTTCCGAAATACCCGGGCCTTGATCGTTCACCGAAAAACTGACGCTACCGTTTTTTCGAATGACGTTCACCTGAATTTCAGCACCGCGCGGTGAATATTTAATGGCGTTGTTCACAAGATTCTCCATCGCCTCCTGAAGTTTTCCGGAATCGGCAAGAACAATGCACAGATCATGGCCATCAACGCTGTAATGTAACAACTGTTCTTTTCGTTGTGCCTGAATCTGATATCCATCAACCACTAATCCTGCAATGTCTGCCATGTTAATCGGTTCAAATTTAAACTGAAATTTGCCGCTCTCAATTGCAGTGATATTGAGAATCTCCGAGATAAGTGTCACGATCCGTTTTGAATTCTGTTCAACAAGATCCAGATATCCACGGAAATGTTTGTCTACTTCGAATTTTTTAATTTCTTGAGCAATGCTGTTGATCGTGATCAGCGGTGTTTTGAGATCGTGTGCTACAAAACTTAACAACTGCGATTTTGCATTGTTTGCTTCTGTAAGATTTTTGGTTCGTTCCTCCACCAGGCGCTCCAATTGTTCCTGTCGTGCTTGAATGGTGCGGATTCTAAATCGATAAGCCCCGTACGTAGATACAACCAGAATGATAACAACAGAAATATAAAAAATCTTTGTTTCATAATAATGAGCCTGCACAACAAACGGAATTGATGCTCCTTCCATATTCCAAACACCGTCACTATTTGCCGCAATAACTTTAAATGTATATTCGCCGGGAGGAAGATAGGAGTAATACGCTGCACGCCGATATTTTACATCATCCCATTCCTTATCGTATCCTTGTAACATTACTTTGAAGCGGACTTTTTTTGGTCCGTCAAAACTCAATCCGGTAAATCGGAATTCGTAACGCTGTTTACCCGGAGGAATAATGGCAATACTGTTTTTATCGATCATTTCATTGTCGATCAGAAGATCTTCAATAACAACGAGCGGCGGCTGTGTGTTGATCGCAATGTTTTTTGGATCGACCATAGCGACTCCCCGGGAAGTAGGAAACCAGAGATTGCCGTTGGACGTTTTCCATCCTGCGGGAGATGTACCGCCGTTACATTCGGAAGAACTCATCCCATTTTCTTTACCGTATGCTGTATACGCAATGTGTTCGGATGATCCATTGATGACTTTTGCAAACTGCTGACGATCGACCTGAAAGATTCCTTTGTTGCAGGAAAACCACATTCGTCCAAAATTATCTTCGAGGATTTGGAAAATGACATCATCGAACATTCCGTTTTTCACTGAAAAATTAACAAATGATTTTCCGTTAAAAATACTTAACCCATTTCCCAGTGTGCCGATCCAAATATTGTTGGAGGAATCAACATACAATGAATGGATGAAGTTGGATGCAAGACCATCTTTCATCGTATATCGGTGAACAACGGTATCATTCTTCATGATTAGAAGTCCGTCGCCATCCGTACCGATAATAATATTGCCATTGCGATCTTCACTGACAACATTGATAAAATGATTGGTAATACCATTTCCCGGAGTGAAATGATATTTCTTTTCGTTTTCGAGTTTGTATAACCCATTACCCGCAGTGGCAATCCATAGTGTGCCGTTCATGGATGTGAAGATGCTATTGATGGCGTCGTTTTCAAATTTGAGATCTGTTGGAAGAGGAACAATTTTTTCATTCACAATCTTATTCAATCCATTAATCGCACCAATCCAAACAGCATCTTTTTTGTCCTGCGTGATCGACCATATGACTCCATGAGAGAGACCATCTTTTTTATTGTAAACTCGTTTAACTCCTTTCCCTTGTTCAAATAGCACGAGTCCTTCATCTGTTCCAATCCACAGGTGTTGTTGACGGTCTTCAAAAATTGTCCACGTATTATTGTGAGGGAGTCCTTCTTTCATGGAATAGGAAGTGAAGATACCATCCTTCAACACATTTAATCCCCCGCCATCCGTTCCGACCCACAAATTTCCTTCTCTATCCACAAACACAGTATTCACCACGCGTTCGGATAGGCCGTCCGCTTCCGTGAAAGAGGAAAGAACCCCTGCATGGTACCGGGCTAATCCTCGATTGCATGCAATCCACATATTACCCTGCTGATCGGTAATCATTTCATAAATACCGTTTCCGGGTAATCCATTGTCTCTTGTAAGGCTTTCTATAAGTTTCAATTGATTATTTTCTAACAAAAATTTTTGAATTCCTTTTGTTCCTCCAATCCACATTTCACCGGAATGTGCGCCAAGAAGTCCGTAGCACTCTTTTGCAGCTAAACCATCTTTCACCGTAAACGAACGTATTGTTTTTCCGTCGAGTATCGAAATACCTCCTTCTGTTGCAATCCAGAATCTATCTTTGGTATCTTGAATTATTTCCCACGCATTGTTGCTAACGAGTCCGTTTGTCGTGGAATAGTGTGTTACACCGAGGGAGTCGATCTTAATAACACCGCTGTCTCTTGTGGAAACCCAGATTGCACCTTTTAAATCTGTATAAATTTGCCGGAGCTGCGTACCGTTTAATTGCGGAGTGTTCGGGACAGTGTCAAACTTTCCATTGGCGAAAGTAACAAGTCCTTCACTGAGTGTTGCAATCCATAGTTTCCCTTTTTTGTCGATCGTCAATGAAACAATGTGATTATTTTTGATCTGAGGTGTATTGTTCTTATCAAACACGGTGAATTGTACACCATCAAATCGAACCAAACCTTCCTGCGTCCCCATCCATAAAAAACCATCTTTGGTTTGTCGGATAGTATTGATAGAATTTTGAGGAAGGCCGTTTTCGATTTGCCACACTTCGTGTGTGTATTGTGAGATTGTTTTTTTCGGATCGGGTCCTTTGAACTTTAACGATTGTCCGGATCCGATTGTGAAGGTGATGAACGCGAGCGCGACGACAAAAGAACTGTTTTTCATAAGAGAGAATGTACTACGATTGAGGTCATTTCACAACTCTTAGAGAGGAATCTTTTATAGTGTAACACACATTAAATCTCTCAGGCGTCTCCCAATCATTCTGTACTTACGCGTTAACCATACGCTCACCCTTCTGAATAACTTTTTTTATTCATTTTCCGATCCATTTCTTGAATGCCGCGGCATTTTCCTGACTGACTATCACTTCTTCTGAAACAGGAGGGGAGAATTCAATCACAATTTTTCCCTTTTCCTGCGATTTGAATTTTGCGATGGCATCAACATTTGCAATATATTTTCTATTGATCCGGAAAAACTCTCTATCATCGAGGTCATGCTCAATATCGGAAAGGGATTTATCGACAATATATCTCTTTCCTTCTATATCAATCAAAAAAGAAATCTTGTGTTCTGTGTAGAAATACGCAATTTGTTCTGTTTTGAGTGTAATATAATCGCTTCCCTTTTTTACAACAATGCGATTCTTGATCGGCGTATTGTTTCGCACTTGTTCGAACAGCGAAACGAAACTTCCACTAAAATGTTGTTTCAGGGATTGATATTTCTTGAGGGCGTGAAACAGTTTTATTTTGTCTAGTGGTTTCAGAAGATAATCGATGCTGTTGAACTCGAATGCCTTCATCAGATACTCATCAAATGCGGTGGTAAAGATGAGAGGAGAAGGGACTGGTTGTTGCTTAAATATCTCTAAGGAAAGCCCATCATTCAATTGAATATCAGCAAGAATAAGATCGGGGGCAGCATGAATTGATAACCATTCGATTGATTCCTGTACACTCCGTAACGTGGCAAGAATGTGGATTGAGTGATCAAATTCCAGGATCATGGCTATCAGACGTTCGCTGGCAGGCCGTTCATCTTCTATGATAAGGATCTTCATGATGTTTTTAACAAAGGCAGTTCAACGATAAATTTTTTTGCTTCTTGCCGTATCGCAATCTCTTTCTCTGTGATGAGTTTATATCGTTCTCCCAAATTATTTAATCCGATATGCGATGATTGTTTTTTTATTTTTTTTGGCCGAATGTCGTTGGTAATTACGGCTTTCTCATTCTGAATATCAAGGGTAATGATCATCGGTTTTCGTTCGGAGAATTCGTTATGCTTAATCGCATTCTCTAGCAAAATCTGCAATGAGATTGGTGGGATAAGAAAAGCATCATGATCCACCGTTGACGCCACAGTGAAGGAAACAGAATTGTCAAAACGGATTTTGATTAACGAGAAATATTTTTCTGCAAAGGTAAGTTCCTCGCTTAATAATACGAGATTCCGATCTTTATTGTAGAGTATATATCGGTACACTTCTGCCAAATTATCATTATACAATTTTGCCTTCGAAGAGTCATTTTCAATCAAATAGGAAAGTGTATTCAGTGAATTGAACATGAAATGAGGGTCAATCTGACTTTTCAATGCCTCCAGTTCTGCTTGCACTTTAGCTTTTTTCAGTTGCTCTCCCTTTGTTTTGTCTGTCCCCCATGATTTAATCAAAAAAACCGTTTCATACGTATGCGTGATAAAAACAACACAGACAACGCATAACGCGGTCGCTTTATAAATTACATTCCAGTCCGCCGATGCGTGTTGTGCGAAGACGTACCACATTGTCATTAATCCGACAGAAATTGGGATCGTATAAAAGATATTCGATACGACGAGAGCAATCACTTTATACATCGGCTGGCTTAGCCATGAAAATCGGAGGCGGAGGCGGAAGAGCAAGTATCTGTTACCCTGCCAAATTGCAAATGCAATAAAAGTAAAATAGAGATACGCGAAGAGTAATTGCACAATTCCATAATGTGAATTGTCGATCATTCCCGTTACGTTTGGAATAACGAAACCAAAAAAAGGAATAAGGACAATGCGGATTGTGGTATCGTTTAATTCGATATTGATATTTTCGTCGTACATCCTATGCTTCCCGCTAATGACGCTACTATTCCTAAATGAATTTTGAGACCATTTACTTTTCGATAAATGGACTTTGAAATATCTGCACTATTAAAATTTACGAGAATGTCTCATTTTTTCCTGATAACCGAAGAGACATCTGTAATTGTTTATGACGAACATTAACTAAAGGCACTGCTCACTTCATTGTAGATAGTAAATATTGCTCCGTTCACAATCTATGAAATTTCATTCTCTGTCATAAGATATTAAAAATTATCCGTGAAAATTTGCGCCAATTGCAGGAGAATGTTAATTGCATAAAATTTCATACTCAATTACAAGTTATTGCTATCCATGTTGATCAATCGATTATTTTCCGGCTTCAGTCATCATTTTTCCCGTTTCGGTAAAACGACGCTTGACTGTTGCGTTGAGGAACAATAGATTGCCACAGATTTTTGGATCAATCACTAACGGATCGACAAGTTCAGTCGACCATAATTATACAAACAAATAGGAGTAACGATATGGATATGGGAATAGCATTTAGCAATTTGAATTGGCTCGCGGTGTTTTGCGCAGCACTTTCATCGTTCATTCTCGGCGGAGTATGGTATTCGCCCTTGATGTTCGGAAACGCCTGGATGAAGGTCGCAGGGATGACGGAAGAATCTGTGAAACAAGGGAATCCCGGAAAAATTTACGGGGGAGCGTTCATCCTCGCATTAATCGCTTCGATTAATCTAGGATTATTCCTTGCAGATCCAAAAGTTGATATTGCCTTTGGAATAGCAGCCGGAGCGGCAACAGGTATTGGTTGGGTTGCTCCAGCATTCGGCGTTGTGTACCTTTTTGAACAGCGACCGACGCTTCACTGGTTTATAAATGGAGCCTATTGGGTTGTGGCATTCATCATTATGGGTGCGATTCTTGGAGCGTGGAGATAACGGTTTTTTGGTGTGCCGCAGAACTTACTACGATGATCTTTTTTTGTAAGCTCTGCGGTAATACTGTTTAAGGAATATTGACCCGCCAGAACATATCCCTATGGTGATGGTTATTTTTCGGAATATGCATTTTACAATTGTTCTGAATCATTCCCGCCTGACTTGCGTTTCCACATCTTATTGGCGTAATTAGAACGCATTAATCACCAGCCAGATCATCTATGAAAACATTCTGCATTATTATTGCCGCACTAATTTTTTGTGCCTTCAGCACCGCGCAACCAAAATCGATGAAAGCGATACGTACATCAACTCCTCCTGTCATTGATGGATTCGGAGATGATGAGGTATGGAAGCAAGCGACAATTGCTTCAGGATTTGTTCAACGTGAGCCGTTGGAAGGATCACCGGAATCGGAACGGACAGAGTTCAAAATTCTTTATGACGATAATAATATTTACGTCTATGCGATGATGTACGATTCTCATTCGGACAGTATTGTTACGCGGCTAGCACGGCGCGATGACATTCCCGAGTCTGATTGGTTCGGCATTGGTTTTGACAGCTACTATGATCGACAAACAGCATTTATCTTTATCGTTCTTGCGTCGGGTTCGAAAGCCGATAATCTGACGTATAATGACGGACGTGACGAGGACTATTCGTGGGATCCTGTTTGGCAGTCTGAAACAAAAATTCTTTCGAATGGCTGGAGTGCAGAATTTAAAATCCCATTGTCACAAATCCGTTTTACCGAAGGAATCGACATGTGGGGTATGAATGTTGCCAGAAGAATTTCCCGCAAACAGGAAGAGACCAATTGGAATTTGATGAGTAAAAACATCGATGGAGTTGTTTCTCAATTCGGGACGATGGCGGGAATGGCGGATGTAAGACTTCCAAAATTACTTGAGGTGCTTCCCTACGCTGTCGGTTCATCGGAACATTATCCTCAAACATCGGATAGAGTGAAAATTGAAAAGATACGTCCTGATGCTGGGGTCGATCTTAAATATGGAGTGTCCTCAAACTTCACACTCGATGCGACAATCAATCCGGACTTTGCCCAAGTGGAGGCGGATCCCGCTGTGTTGAATCTTACAACGTTCGAGACATTTTATCCAGAGAAAAGACCCTTCTTCATCGAAGGAACGCAAATACTTCGTTTCGTAACGTTTGGCGGGGATTTCGGTCCGGGATTATTTTATTCTCGAAGGATCGGTAGACCAATTAGTGCACGGTTGCCGGGAGACGGAAAAATCATCACCGAAGAACCACAAACCTCAACAATTCTGGGCGCGGCAAAATTTTCGGGGAAGACCGACGGAGGGACTTCGATCGGAATACTTACCGGAGTGACAGATGAAGAAGAGTTTTCTTATCGCGATACTCTTGGATCGATCAGGACAAAACAGGTTGAACCAAGTGCTTCCTATAATCTGTTCAGAGTGAAACAGGATTTTTGGGGCAACTCTAATATTGGTGCAATTGTTACCGGAACGTCACGCATAGGAAGTGTTCCAGCATATACCGCCGGGACGGATTGGGATGTGAAGTTCGACAGCAGCAAATATCGTGTAAATGGTTTTCTAGCGGTATCGCACGGGACAAAATATATTGATAAGTTTCATCGGGTTCGTTCGCAGCCGTTTATGCAACAGGGATCTGCAGGCAAATTGAATTTTGGAAAAGTAAGCGGTGCGTGGACGTACGGCGGCGGATTTGATTTTACGTCAAAAAAATATTTTATCAACGATATCGGTTTTTTTCGATCGCCGAACGATTACGGTGTTGGAGTGAACGGTGGCTACCGCAATTTTATTCCGGGAGATCTGTTTCGCACGTATAATTTTGGTGCCAACATCCACTGGCGATGGAACTATGATAAGATGACACTATTCCGTGAGCTCAGTGCCAATGCGTTCGGTCAATTTCTGAATTACTGGGCTGTTGAAGGAAACGCATCGTACTCATTCGGCGGAGAGGATCCGTACGAACCGCGCGGGTATGGTGTTTACCATATTCCATCCAGTTTCTTTATCCGCGGCGAAATCGAAAGCGATAGTAGAAAAACAGTGATTGTAAATGCGGAAGAAAACTATCGTACATTTTCTGATGGTAGTTTTGCATCGAATACGGAAGCATCCGTTATTATCCGGCCAACCTCTTCCATGGAATATCAACTCTCTCTCGGTTACGGAATCGAACGGGATCTAGACAGATTTGTTACTCCAATCGTCGATACAGTGATTACATTTGCAGCAGTCGATCCGGTAGCGCTCTACGGAAAACGAGATGTGGACGGATTGGATATTACACTTCGCAGTTCTGTTCTTTTTACACACGACCTTTCGCTGCAAATCTATAATCAATTCTTTTGGGCGAAAGGAAATTTTGATCCATCGACATATGCATTGTTGAATCCAAACAGAGGATTAACACCGTACGCATACACTGCCAATCATGATTTTAATCAAACATCATTGCAGACGAACGTCGTTCTGCGTTGGGAGTATCGCGAAGGAAGCACGTTCTATTTTGTTTGGTCGCACGGACGATCGTTCTTCCAAAATGGTGGATATAATACCGATCTGATGAAGAATCTTGACAACACATTTCTTCGAACATCACCGGATAATGTGTATGTTGTAAAGGTGAGTTACTGGATGAGTTTGTAAGGTAATATCTACTGCGGCATATGTTGTTTATTTCAAATTTTCTATTCGCTTCAACTCAATCAGTTTTCCCCACATATGGGTGGAGGATTGTTCAGTAAGAATCTTTCCCTCAAATAACACCCGCAGACTATCCTTTTGAAAATCTGTCGGAAGATTGATCGGGTCATAACTGACTCCATCGTCCCCGTAAATTCCGTAGAATCCGCCCTCAAGAGAAATATAAGCGACTCTTCCCGCAGTGTTGATGGTTTTATCCTCTTCACATGAAAAGAAGATTATACCAATCAAAAGAAGAGGAAGAATTTTTATCTTAGACTGTTTCATTGTTTTCCAATACTCACACGACGAACAACGCCTAATTTTTTACCCAGAAAAATTTCTCCCACCGAAGTGAATTTTTCCGGAGAATCACTGACAAAGAACTGCACATTGGGCGTTTCTTTACTATCGTTTCGCAGACCATGTTCATCGAGCATTTTTTCAACAGTTGTCGCTGTTGCTTCTCCCGAATCGATCAGTGTCACTAATCCTTTGGTGACTTTGGTGATCACGTTCTTTAAGAGAGGATAATGTGTGCAGCCGAGAATAAGCGTATCTATTTTTTCTGTTGTCAGTGGAAAAAGATATTCGCTTGCGATCAGTTCTGTTGCTTTCAGATCAAGCCATCCTTCTTCCACTAACGGAACGAACAACGGACATGCTTTGCTGAAAACATTTGTTGAATGGTTCAACCGTTTCAATTCATTCTTGTATGCATTGCTGTTTATTGTACCAATTGTTCCGATAACACCGATCCGCTTACTTTTTGTGGAATGGATTGCCGCTTCTGCGCCCGGTATAATCACTCCCGTGACCGGAAGATTTGCCTTTTTTTGCACCACATCCAGCGCGACAGCGGAGACGGTATTGCAGGCAACAACAATCATTTTCACATCTTTTGAGAGAAGAAAATCGGTATCGTCCTGCGTATATTCGCGCACTACCTGTGCGGATTTTGATCCGTACGGAACGCGCGCAGTATCACCGAAGTAGACAATATTTTCATGTGGAAGTTTTTCCAGCAATGAACGCACGACGGTGAGTCCGCCAATACCGGAATCGAATACGCCGATTGGTTTTTGATTTTTACCAGCCATAATTCATTTTTCTTATAGAACAATTCTTCTGTGTCTTCTGTGGCTACATCTCTAATTGAACGTTCATCAATTGTGTTATGGTATGCAAGATTTCATTACGAAGATACTGTTTCTGTTCCTCAGAAGAAATTGGTTTTCCCAGACCATCCTTTACATAGAACGAATCAACTATTCCGTCTCCGCGGGTGGCCAGTTTTGCAAAGTCTATTTGCAGTCCTGCCGCAGAAAGGACCTGCGTAATCTTGAAAAGAAAACCTGTCATATCCGGCGCGTACACATCAATGATGGAATGTTTTGCCGTATTGTGGAAAACAGCGTCAACGCGGATGGAAGGATGCATAAGCGGTTTTGCACGGCGTTTCCAACGGCGATGATGACGCTCGAACAACCGTTCCAGTGTTTCGCTCTTGTTTAATACATTATAGAGATCGGTTTGAAGTGCTGATTCTTGTTCTTTCGTTAAGGGGAGTTTTGTTGCGGCATTCACTACGCGAAATGTGTCGATCACAATTCCATCTTGTTGAGTGTAGATTGTCGCATCAATGATGCTGACATCATTTGCCGAGAGTACTCCGCAGAGGGTTGAAAGAAGATACGGTGCATCGCGCGTAATGACCGTGATCTTATTGTTCGATGTTTCATTCGCAAAGACAGTTGAAACAATATCGAGAGTTTTTATTGCCTGTTGGAAAAGTGCAAGCTCGCCGTTGACGTACGGCGACGAGAATTCTTCTTCCGGTTTTGCGGCTTCTCGTTCAGTCAATCTTCGGCGGGTCCGCACATACAATTCCTGAAGCAATGTTTCCTTCCAACTGGACCATACGTTTTTGTTCACGGCAGAGAGGTCGCAATAGGTTAACACAAAGAGCATATCAAGTTGTTCGGGACGGGAAAATAATTTTGCAAAACCTTCAATGGTTGCTGCGTCATTGGTGTTACGGCGAAATGCAATTTGTTCCATCTCCAAATGATTTCGGATCAGAAATGCAACATCATCGTGGATATCGGCGAACCCAAACCGGTGTTGGATTTTTTTCCACACTTCCACGCCGCGAATCTCATGCTCAGAAATTCCCAACGGTTTCGCGATGTCATGGAATAAAATTGCAAGATAGAAAATCTCTTTATGTTCAAGTTTTTGAAATGTCTCTCCAAGAATGCTTTTGCTTTCGTACAGTTTTTCCGCATGCTCCAGAGCGATTAACGTATGCGCGTCGGTCGTATAGTAGTGATACATGCTGTGCTGAAAGAATGCAACAAGGTCATCCCATTCCGAAATGATCTTTCCAAGCACATCGGTATCGTTCATCAGCTGCAGAGTTGAAGCGACATTTTTAGGCGAGCGAAGAACATTCAAAAGCTCTGCGGCAATTGCCGGTATATTCGCTTCGGATAATTGCTGCGTTCGAAGAAAGGAAACAAATGCTGATTGTAATGACGGACTCTTTACAATGTCGTACTCACAGCAAAGGTAACACGCTTTTATAATCAGCGCGTGCGTAAGGGCGCTTGGTGAATCATTGCGAAGAAATAACTGTCCGTTTTTAACAACGAATATATTATCAACAATTTGCTCTCGCGTTTTAGACCACAACGATGTAGACGTATTGCTGCGGAAGTGATTGATTAATCTTCTGTTGAGACCATACACCACACGCGCATACAGATAGTACTCGTGCATGCACTGTTCAACCGATTCTACCGGAGTGGATAGACGGTATCCAAGCGATCGCGCAATCTCTAGTTGTTTGGAAAACTCCAGGATATCTTGTTGCGTATTGGAATGATAATGAAGCTCATTGCGGATACGAAGAATGCCATTGAATGCAGTTTTGCACTCTTTCTGTTCATCGGAAGAAATAATGCCATCGGCCTCCAGTTGCGCAAACAACAAGATGCAACCGGACTTATTGGTGTGGAACGGATGTTGCGTAAAGTAGTGAATGTTGGAAGAACGGTAAATCCAAACAAGGGAATGGAGATCGCGGACTCCTCCGGCGCTGTTTTTGAGATTTGGTTCAAGTAATTTTACGGAATGCTCATATTTTTTGTGGCGTTCATCAACTCCGGCGATCACCGAAGAAATAAATTTCAGATCTTGTTTTTTTTGTATTGTGGCAAGAAATGCTTCGGTGTATTTTTTCATCACCTCTTGATTGCCGCACACATATCGGCTTTCCAAAACAGAAGCCCAAACATCAACATCGGTTTGGTAAAGATTCAAACAATCTTTAATTGTTCGAACACTGTGTCCCACGTCGAATCCAAGGTTCCACAACGAGTGCAAAAATTTTTGCGCTGTATCAGCGTTTGCAGTCTTTGTCTGCTCGTTATCAAATAACACCATCACATCCACATCCGAATGAGGCGCCATTTCAAACCGGCCGTATCCGCCCAGCGCCACCACAGAAAATGAATCTCGTGATAGCTCCGGTAATTCCAGCCATAATTTTTGGATTGTTGCATCGACCAGTTGGGATAGTTCGGAAGCAACTTCCAGTCCGCTTGCACCGCTCCGGTGAAAACGAAAAATATTTTCGTATTCCTGAGTAAAGAATTCTTTGATTGCCATGATATATATAGATAACAGAAAAGAGGAGAAGTGCAAGAAACGGGGTGCCAATATCACAATTTTCTTGCGACCACGGCAACATCCTTCATGGTTTTTGCCACGCCGCCAAAATTGTCTAGTGCTTCCATTAGGATAATGTACATTCCGATCCGCACTCGATGTCCTTCGTCATCAAGCCCGTTCCAAATAATGGATCCGGATGAGGGGAACGATTCATTGTTAGCCAAGCGTCGTATCAATCGGCCGGTAACATCATAAATCCTGATCCTGATCGTTGCGCTATTTGTTGGGAGTGAGTAGTTGATAGAGAGGAAATCCTCAAATCCGTCTTGATCCGGTGAAAATGGATTGGGGGAAAGAGCAAGTGATGAACCGAACGAGACTGAAGCAGTATAAATACTGTTATGCTTCCCAGGAGTTGAACCGTTTCTATCGACCGAAGAACTCCAGTTGCGATCGTCGTTTGCCTGAATGGCAGGATTGATCCGTTCCAGTGAATGTCCTGAGGATGAGAGATTCTTCAAATGCCACCATGGAGCATAATGCACACTATCGATCGCGTTTCCAGTTAGATCGACAAGAATAAGATCTTCTCCACTATTACTGAGGCTCAACGAAGAATGGATAGAAACATTCTTACCGTGGAGGGAGGGAAATTGCGTGAATAAGGATGAATCCGAAGCCATAATCATAAAATCGCCCGAAGGAATTCTTCGGGATGTTGTGGATAATACCATCATTGATCTACTCCCCGAAGAACTTGGTTGATCCATCAATTTCCAATCGGCAACATCAACCGTATCACCGCTGAGGTTTAATAATTCTACAAACTCTGCATTTCCGGTTTGAGGATCATACATAATCTCGTTGATGACCACTGATTGTGACGAAAAGCTTTTTTCGACGATAGTAATTTTGCTGTTGTTTTCTATTCTTTCATCGTGGGGATATTCTATGCGAGCAATTATTTGTTGTTTCCCGGGTTCAGCAATCTTCCAATCGTATTGTGAAACAGTAGAATCTAATGAAAGGATACTTGGAACCGAGATGGAAGAGATCAATTCATTATTCTGTGCGCTACTATCTTTATTGATATCGTAATAGAATTTTAGCATCGAAGGCTGTGCTTCGAATCTTCCGGAATTGAATAGTATTATTCGAATGGAAATATAGTTTGATTGATTTTTAACTTCAATCCGTTGCAGCTCAACATCATAATCTTTTCGCGCAATATTATTTTCCCTTCCCGCGCTTGGTGTTGCAGATCGCCAGTTTATTGAATCACAGGAATTTCCTTGAACGTCGAAACGCTGTAATGAATAACCGTTTGTGCCACCCCATCGTGGACTATAATTGATACTATCCATCGTTGTTCCGCGCTCGTCGAACAACACAACAGCATCCGATGTAGTATTATTGAGTGCCGGAAAAGCGGCTTGCAGCAGTACAGAAGCAAAGGGGAAAGCAGTTTTAAACTGAATCGTATCAGGTGAAATAATAAAATACGAATTGGCAGGGATAAGAAACTCTCTCCCTTGAATCAGCGCTTTTGTAGATCCGTTGTCGGAAATTTTCCAACCACTGGTGTTGATGGGAACATTGGTCGTATTGTATCCTTCAATCCATTCAGGCAGATCGCCTGTTGGTGAATACATCACCTCATTAATTACAATACTATGGGGCTGTATTCCTATTGTAAGGGGAAAAAATATTGAATTATTCGTAGTATCGTCATCTTGCGATGTAAAAATATTTGCAAAAAGCCAATGTATTCCCTGAGGCAGACTCGGAAGTGTAATTTGAACTGTTGTGGAATCATTTGTAGTAACGGAACCGATACGTTGTTGGTGATGCAGTTCGTTTATTGATAAGAGTGAATCTCTATTTGCATCAATGTAGAGCTCTATAGTTGCTGATGAGATATTCTGTTTTCCAATGTTCTTCACAGTCAAAAAAACCGAAATTACATTTCCCGAAACAGGAAATTGCACCGAAGGAGAAATTCGCGACAAACTTATGTCGTAAGATTTTTGAGTGACGGAGTTGATCGTTCCGGGAGTAGCACCCGACCGGTGCCGAGATGTTTTCCAATTTGTCTGCATATTGGAAGATGCAGCCGTATCGATCCTTTCCAATGAGATGCCGGATACTCCACCCCACGAAGAAAGAAAGAAGAGGCTATCAATCACATTATTATTGTGATCATAGAGAACAACGGCATCGCCATTATTATTCAACGAGGAGAAGGACGATTGAAAGAGAGGTGCTGAGGTGGAATAATAGTCTTTAAACGTATTCGTATCAGTGGTAACAATAGCATATGAAAAAGGGGGAATCGTTCTCCCCGAGGACGTCAAAGGCGATTTAGTGGCCCCGGCATCGGAAATTTTCCATCCCGATGTTGGAATTGTATCTCTACTATTATTCACGACCTCAATCCATTCCGGAGTTCCCGAGGATGGTGTATACATGAATTCATTGATCAGCATTATTCCTTGACGATATCCGGCGTTGACACTAAAAAAGAGAGAATTGTTTGTTGTATCCTCATCTCCATCCAGCGTCAAAACAATGCTCATCGGATGTCTCCCTGCAGTGATATGTTCATACATCATCTGTATTGTTAACGACTCGGTCTTCGCGAATATTTTTGAAAAAATTTGTGATGAAACAATTGATACAGAATCCTTTAACTGAATCGTTCCAGATATATTGCCACTAAGTGCTAGATTTTTGATCCCGATCAAGACATTCAATTGGTCTCCGTGTAGTATTTTGATTGGGGAGACGGTATAAGAAGAGACTGACAGATCGATTCTTTTCTGTACTGTCAGTCGAACATCGTCAATTCGATACACACCGGAACTCCCGGAGCTATCGGCAATGATACGAATACGAAAACGAACGCCTATTCTTCCGGAGAGCGTATCAGGAAGCCGGAATGCTCTGCGGGCATACGACGTGCTTGAAATAAAACGTAAACTGTCCAAAGAGATCAATATTCCAAAAGTTGGATCACTATTGATGGACGCCTCCACAATAACCCGAGCACGATGCGTTGATGTTCTCCGTTCATAAAATTCCAACGAATCAACAGACGCATTGCTGAAATCAATCAATGGAGAGGTAAGAGATTGTGATTTTGTTGCATCGGTTGAACTGACAGCATTTGGAGTAGTGCGTACGGATGTCTGTGTAACGACAAAGTCACCGGTGTTATTTTTATTTGTTGTTGTCGTCCATCCAAACGGAAGCGTTGGAGGAGAAACTGTGTCGAAAGATTCTTTGTACGGAAAAATTGATACTTGCGCTGAAGCCACCAAGACTTGCAGCACCAACAATACCAGCATGTAAATATTCTTCATAGATATTGTAATAGATATGAAGAAGAATGCGCACGACTGAAAAGAGAATCAAGCGAATATCGTTGATTTACGAGGCACCACTTAATAGCGGGACTATACGAAGTAATAATGGAAAGGGAAAACTATCCGGAAATATTCGTTATAGGGTTGAGCCTAGATTAATCGAAATTTTACAAAAAAAAACATCCCTAATCCATTTTTCAGGAAAATAAAAAAGGCTGCACAGATTTCTGCACAGCCTTTCAATAATCCTAGACAGTTGTTGCTATTGAACTTTTACTGGTATTATAGCCCCATCCGGTATTGTGAATATTGCATATCCAAAATTTCCCGCAACGTCAGCATTATTGATGACAATGGGGAGTGATATTGCTGTTGTTGGGTTATAGTCAACGATGCTTAATGGTGATTCGATCGTATATGTTCCCGGTAATAAATTCGTGAATGAATAGTTACCATTGACATCAGTGGTTGCTTGTGTTGTTCCATTCAACGTGATAATCACTCCGGCAATTCCGACTTCAGAAATATCCATTACACCGTTTTGATCAAGATCAATATAAACTCGCCCCGATATTGAATATGTGGTAGGGGGGGGAGGAATTTCTGCATAACTGAAATCTGCGGTACCGTTCGATGATGTTATGAGAATTACTGCTGATGAAGTTGATTGAGTATATCCTGCAACTGTAGCGGCATTGATCGTGTATGAACCTGCAGACAAACCGGAAAATGAATATGCCCCGTTCGCATCGGATGTTGTGGTTGTTCCACCATTCAATGAGACGACGACATTTCCGAGGACGGCTTCACCGATATCTTTCGTGCCATTTGAATTTGCATCGACAAAAGTAAATCCATTGATGGAGTATGTCGGGGAGGGTGTTGTTACGTCCAGTGAGTGGCAGAACGATGCGTACCAGGATCCGTTTCGTGGTATCACAACTGTGCCGCCGTATGCTGTTTGTGTCGATCCGCAATTATTGCCGGAATATTTGCCGACCACAGCGTGAGCCAAGAAGAATAATTTTGTTCCCGCCGGCCATGCTTTTAGAATTGTGTATTTATAAGTGGTAACGCCGGTAGAATTCACCGATTGATAATCATATTGTCCGGGAGAACCACGTTGGGAATATTTTGAAGTTGAAATATCAAGATGAGTTTCCTTAATCTTCCACGAATTAATAGTCTTGTATTCCACATACAGATTCGTAAGATCTTCTGTGACTGTTACAGTGCCGACGTTTGTACTTTTCCCAGCCCACAGCGTTACGATACCATCAGCATCGCAAATCGATCCGCCATTATCGGTATCATCACAATCATCTCCATCACCATCATGGTCGTTGTCACCGTCATGATCATTATCTCCATCACCATCATGGTCGTTGTCACCATCATGGTCGTTATCATCATCGTCGCGATCACGGTCACTATCTTTTTTAGATCCGTTCCCTTTGGATAATGAAGTAGTAGAAATTGATCCTGTTTGGTCTGATTGTCCTACAATTGGTTCATTAAGATTTTCGCACCCCGCGAGAACCAATAGAACGATGAAGAACGAAATTATTGAATACGTTTTTTTCATTACAACACTCCCCTTAATTTTTTAACAATAGAAAAATACCACAGTGATACAGTATTGTCAAGAATTTATCCTATTAATGCATAGCGATGGGTAACGAATTGTCGTTTTTTAAGTGTTTTCGTTAATTATCTGTAATTAGAATACTCTAATATGCCTTTATATCAGATACTTTTGATGACATAAGTAACATTAAAGAGAACTTAGTCTTCAATAGGTATTGACTGTAACGCACTATGATATTCATGTTGTTCAATAAATGATCTATGATATTTTCAAGAAGTCATTTAGTCATAGAGCATTCGAGAAGTGATGCAATATGTAATTAAAAAAAATGTTGTTGATAATAGAAACAAAGGCGAACAATGAAATGCTAAATGAGTACATGTAATTCACCGGATCTATATTCGTTAATAAGTTAATTGTGCACTCATAAACACATTAATAATTATTGATTATAGCACCATTCTCCTTCATTCAATAATCACAAAGAGTGAAAACAAAATCAGAACGGTGAACTATCACTCAAAACAACTCCACGACATTTTTTGTCAAGTCTAATTTGTGCATTACAGAAAAAATATTTTAGAAAATTTTTGTCACCCATCACAATGCGTTTCTATTTTGCTCTTTAATAAAACTCAATTCTGCCAAATTTTTTATTTTTTTGTCATTTTTCAAATTTTGTCACCTCTCTGAGAATGAATAATAGAGAATTTAATCTCTTATCAAAAAACCCTTTAAAATGAAGATTATTAGAGGTTTCTAACGCTTTTTTATTT
Organism: Bacteroidota bacterium; assembly: GCA_041658205.1. Lineage (NCBI taxonomy): Bacteria > Pseudomonadati > Bacteroidota > Bacteroidota bacterium. The sequence continues at coordinate 314,510 of JBBAAO010000003.1, read as the reverse complement.
GCTTCGTTGCAAGTTAATTTGTTTATTGCAAGTGAGATGAGGAAGGTCAGCAAACATATAACAGCATCAAATCTTAGAGGAGCACAATAATGGGCTCATCAAAGATTATCATGCTCTCGGGAGTATATCTTATATTCGGGTTCTACATTGTTGCGTACAACAATGCAGATGAGTTGATGTATAAGTCATCTATGAAAACAGCAACATTAGTACAGTCCGAACAGTTAGCAAATACGGGATTGTCGTTGGCGAGAACGTATATGGCAGATTATTCCAGCCGATATACATTTGAACCTCGGACTTTTGTTAGTGGTAATGACACGGTTAGTTATTCTGCAGAACGACCTGTAGGTTTCCCGCTATCACAAACTCAAGTAACATCGGTAGCGTCTCATACAACAGTGGTGGACAACGAAGTGAAGGTTACGAGGATGGTATCACAGACATCGGTATTTCAATTCCACAACGGACGCTGGAAAATGCTGCGAACGTTTACGGAGCGAGAATATCAGGATTCATTCTAAGAAAGAATTATAGCAACATAAATAAAACGCCCGTCATGAAAACGGGCGTTTGTGTTTTAAAAAATATCACATCATCAATCATTCATCCGGATTTGCAATTTTGTAAATCATTGCCGCTGCTGCTCCTCCTGCAAAATTTCCTACAAGGTATATCCAAATATTGCTCATAGAGGTAAGACCCATCATTGTAATGCCGGTGGCAACAGCCGGATTATATGCACCTCCAGAAATATTCCCTCCTGCAAATGCGCCAACAACCACAGTGAATCCTATCGCCATACCAAAATAGGAATTCCCGGAAGATTTTTTTGATGTTGCTACATTTAGGACAACATACACCAGTGCAAAAGTGAAGAGAAATTCATTCAACAACGATTTTGCAATATCTGGAACCAGTGGTGTAAGCGTGGGACTTCCTTTTTGGAATCCGACAACAAGCGATGCGGCAATTCCGCCCAGTACTTGCACAGCAATGTATGGAAGAAGATCTTTCGTATCACATTTGCCGCGCATCCACACACCGAGTGTAACGGCAGGATTATAATGACCTCCCGAAATCGGTCCTCCTGCATAAACCATAATCATTAACGTACATCCAATCGCAAGAGGTGCAAACATTCCTGCTCCCGGTTCAATAACAGTAAGTCCGACAACCATCACAAGAAAAAATGTGCCGATGAATTCAACAATGTATTTGTTCATAACAATCTCCTTAATAATGGATAGATAAGATGATGCGAATATGCAAGAAAAGCGGTGAAGAGGCAAGTTTCTGGATAAAAATAAAAAACGCCGTCGGAAGGATGGCGTTTTTTTCAGATTAGTACAGAAGAACTGTTTGTGCAGAACGACAATCGTCCTTCACTCAGGATTATTTTCCCGTTCGAGCTCCTAATTGGCGGTCGAACATCATTAGACTGACCGGAGAATCACCGACCTTTTTCAACAAATCGACAATCTCGGTTGCATTCTTTTCTTCTTCCACCTGTTCAGTGATAAACCACTGCAGCATGATCTGTGTTGGATAATCATTTGTTTTCATTGCCGTTTCATACAACGCCGTAATTGAGGCACTCACTTTTTGTTCGTGCTCCAGAACTTGTGTAAACAGTTGAGAAAGATTCTTGAAATCACCTTTTGGTTTATCAATTGTTTCCAACTCTACACGTCCGCCACGTTCATGAATGTAATGATAGATTTTCATTGCATGCTCGCGTTCTTCTTCGCTCTGTACGCTGAGCCATTTTGCGCAACCGGGATAATTTTCCGATACACAATATGCAGACATGGAGAGGTACAGGTAGGATGAAAAGAGCTCCTTGTTGACCTGCTCGTTCATTGCTTTGAGCACATTCTTTTCGAGCTTCATACAATATTCCTTTATTGGTAGTGTGTGATTGATGGTAAGATAACAAACTTTTAGACAAATGTGTTTCTATTTAGTCAATATCATTTTTCTGATATTATGATAATTTCCCGCATGAAATCGATAGAAATAAACACCACTAGCAAGGGAAGAACCGTTAAAAAATAAAGAGTATGAACCTGTTTTTTGTTGTTGGTGCACCAATGTTGCAATCTCCCTTCCGAGAATTGAATAGACCTTTAGAGAAACCATTCCCTCTACAGGTATTTGATAAGAGATTGTTGTAACAGGATTGAACGGATTGGGAAAATTCTGTGAAAGTGAATACGAAGAAGGAATTACATTGTGATACATATCGACAGAGAGGGGTTTTGATCCATATTCTTTTCCATTAATTCGGGCATATACAAGGGAATCATAATATGACTCCATTACAGAATGCTCTTCGCGCACCATTCCAAAGCCATAGGAATACCTTTTAACGATGGTCACATCGATTGTCAGAAGAGTTACTATACTTCGCGTTAGCGACTGTTGATGAAAAACGGTGTCAGGGGAAAGCTTGATGAGTTTTCCAGACCGAAACGATGTATTAAGTATGTCTGCGGCTGTTGAATCCGCCAGACTAAATTCTACATTCATTCCGGGAGCGGTATGGGGGAAGCCTTGATAAAAGTTGCCGTTGCTGCTGTCGAACCGTTCAACCGTTAGCTTCGACGAACCATCTTTGGAATTCTTTTCTAAAATCTTTTGATACTGTTTGTTTTCGAAGAGTGTATCTCCGACAATTTCCCGGGAAATGAACATATTATCGTAATATGATGGAGAGGGGTGACTATTTCGTTTATAGATCCAAACGTTCATCTTATGAAGAGGATGATACATTGAAAGTGAATCCATAATATGTTTTTTGGGATCAACAACACCTTTTAAAATCGTTCGTGTGAAAACCACTTTCCCGAACAATGTATCTTTAATAATGGATTGTGTTATGTATTTATAATTTGTGTGAGGATAGTAATATCGAAGGACATTCCCTTTTTGATATGGATAAAACAGGGAATCTGTTGCCGTCTGAGAATATGCAACCGAACAGAGTGCTAGAGCAAAGAAAAAATAGATGGTTTTTTTCTTCGTTTCGGGGAAAGATGTTAACAATTGTTCCACTTTTAAACGTAATGCTACGGCTTGTGAAAAGCAACACAGCAATATTGACCAAACTTTTCTATATTTCATCTAACACAAAGAAGACAATTATATCGGGAAGAAGTATGAAGAGAAAAACAATCGTTATTTCATTGGCACTTTTTGCCATAAGTGTTGCAGGGTTTACGGCAATCGACAACGTCTATCTGAAGATCAATCAGAATATAGACGTATTCGGTCGTGTGTATAAGGAGATCGTCAGCAATTATGTTGACGAGGTTGATCCCGAAAAATTTATGCGGTCGGGAATTGATGGGATGCTGGAAACGCTCGATCCTTACACTGTTTATCTTGCAGGAAAAGATGAAGATGATATCGATCTCTTAACTCATGGACAATACGGTGGAGTCGGGATCTCTATTGGTGTCCGTGACGGAGTGCTGACGGTGCTCGCTCCGACAGAAGGATATTCTGCATTTAAACAAGGCGTGAAAGCCGGCGATATCATCATCGAAGTAGATGGTATAAAGATTACCGGAACAAATCCGGATAGCGTGCGCTTCAAAGTACGCGGTGAACCGGGTACAACAGTGCGGATGAAAGTTGAACGTGAGGGAGAAAAAAATCCGATTGAGTTTACACTTGTTCGTGAAGAGATACAAGTGAACAATGTTTCCTATTCAGGATTCATTAAAGAGGGAGTCGGTTATATCAGGCTTGAACGCTTCTCCCGCCGCGCAGGTGAAGAAGTGAGACAAGCGATAAAAGAAATGAAAGTGAAAGGAGAAGTCAAAGGTATTATTCTTGATCTTCGCGATAATCCAGGAGGATTGTTGGAGGCGGCAGTGGAAACAGTCAGCAAGTTTGCAGCGAAAGGAAGCACAATCGTCACAACGCGAGGAAGAAAAGGTTCCGAAGAACGAACCTATACTGTTGATGAAGAACCAATCGCTGCGGATGTTCCAATGGCTGTGTTGATGAATAAAAATAGTGCCAGCGCCAGTGAGATTGTTGCGGGTGCCATTCAGGATCTTGATCGAGGAATTATTGTCGGCACACGTTCATTCGGCAAAGGATTGGTTCAAACAGTTATTCCGCTCAATTATAATGCATCCATGAAAATCACTACAGCGCGCTATTATATTCCGAGTGGCCGAAGCATTCAGGAGATTGATTACCTTCATAAAAATAAAGATGGTGTTTTTGCTACAACACCTGATAGTTTAAAGCGTGAATTCAAAACAGCAAAAGGGCGAATCGTAAAAGAGCTTGGAGGTATTTCACCCGACTCAACGGTTGACGAAATTCCATACAGCTCCTATTACGGTGAACTGATGCGAAAGGCGATGTTTTTCAAATTTGCCACGACATATGTCGTGAAACATCCGGAAGTAACCGGTGAGTTTGCTGTGAACAACAATGTGATGAAAGAGTTTGAACAATATCTGAGCGATCAAAAGTTTGAGTTTGTGGAACCAGCGGAAAAGAAATTGTCCGATCTTAAAGAGCAAATGAAAAAAGAAAAGTATAGTTCAACATCGCTTTCATCCATCGATCTCTTAATCACACAAATCCACAGTGAGAAAGTGAACACATTTGCTCGATACAGCGAAGAGCTAAAGAATGAGCTTTCTGAAGAGCTAGCTTCACGGTATAGCGGAGAAAAAGGACGGGAACGTATATCGTTAGAGCATGATACGCAGGCACAGACCGCTGCATTACTTCTCTTAAATAAAAAAGTGTATGAAGGGATGTTGAAGCCTAAGAAGTAGTTGAGTATGGAGAAATAAAAAACCCGAAGAATGATGCTCTTCGGGTTTTTAGTTTTAAAATCATATCGCTGAAATCTTTAAGATTTCGACGATGTGCTATACTTAATTTTCGAATAGCTGCAATTGTGGTAACGCATTCTTCACTTCATTCACGATGAACTCGAAATCTGAAGGGCGATGGACGAAATCAAGCGGATCACTTTCGATAACGAGCAGCGGACCGATCTTGTAATATCCAATCCATTCCTCGTAATGACTGTTCAACTGTTCCAGATATTCTCTTGGAATGCTCTGTTCATATTCACGTCCGCGCATTTTAATCTGCGAAACAAGTGTATCCACTGTGGAGCGAAGATAGATGAGCAGATCTGGCGGTCTCAGATATTCCATCATCACATGGAAAAGGGAAACATAGTTTTCGTAATCCCGCTTATCCATTTTTCCAATCATATGAAGGTTTTTGGCAAAGATTTCTGCATCCTCGTAAATTGACCGGTCCTGAATCACCGATTTGTGTGATTCGACGATCTCTTTGTGGCTTTTAAACCTGTTCGCTAAAAAATACATTTGCAGGTGAAATGACCAGCGGTTCATATCCCCGTAGAAATCAGAAAGATATGGATTGTCTTCCACCGATTCGAAATATGGTTTCCAGTTGAATCGTTCGCCGAGCATTCGTGTCAGCGACGATTTACCTGCACCGATGTTTCCGGCTACAGCAATAAAATATTTGTTTGAGTTATTGTTCATATAAGTATGAAGAAAGTAACAAAGATTTTATCGAAAACAAATTCCCAAATTTGGTATATTATTTTTATAGTACAATACTTAGACATCGTTAAAAACCTTCTATTATAGAGACAGTTGCGTTTATAATTTCGTAGGAAAAAGTCATGGCAAAATCGAAAAAATTTGAAACCAATGCGATCCGCACACAAGCGCCGCGAAGCCAAATGCGTGAACATTCTGTTCCGCTCTATATGACATCCAGTTTTGTCTTCGACGATGCTGAACAGGCACGCGCACTGTTTGCCGATGAAATCCCGGGAAATATTTACACCCGATTCTCCAATCCCAACAACACCGAGTTTATTGAAAAGATGTGCTTGCTGGAAGGGGCGGAAGATGGTATCGCCACGGCGTCCGGGATGTCCGCTGTTTTTACCAGCTTAGCAGCGTTGTTGAAATCTGGAGATCATCTTCTTGTCTCACGTTCTGTGTTCGGTTCAACACATCAGATTCTAACAATGATCCTGCCGAAATGGGGAATCACCCACTCCTATGCGGATGTTGATAAGCCGGAAACATGGGAAGGACTCATTCAAAAAAATACAAAAATGATCTTTATCGAAACACCATCCAACCCTGCGCTTGATATTATTGATCTTGCTTGGATTGGAACACTTGCGAAAAAACATAACATACTGCTAAATGTCGATAACTGTTTCTGCACGCCATATCTGCAACAACCGATAGCATTTGGTGCGGATATTGTCATTCACTCCGGAACAAAGTTTCTTGACGGTCAAGGAAGAACAATCGGTGGAATTATTGTGGGAAAAAAAGAATTGATTAAAGATGTCCGTTTCTTTGCACGGCATAGCGGACCGTCATTATCCCCGTTTAACGCGTGGATCCTTTCAAAAAGTTTGGAAACATTATCCGTACGAATGGATCGTCATTGTGAAAATGCAATGGCACTTGCACAGCGACTGGAGCAGCATCCGGAAATAGAAAAAGTAAAATACCCTTTCCTTCCTTCTCATCCGCAATTTCAACTTGCGAAGAAACAAATGAAACTCGGCGGCGGACTCGTTACTTTTGTTGTAAAAGGCGGAATAGATAGGGGCAGAAAATTTTTGAATTCATTACAAATGATTTCTCACACAGCAAATCTTGGTGATTCAAGATCCATCGCAACACATCCTGCATCCACCACGCACTCGAAACTGTCCGACGCAGAACGAGCGGCAGTCGGAATATTGCCGGGACTGATCCGCGTCTCCGTTGGATTGGAACATATTGATGATGTTATCGCAGACATTGAACAAGCATTGGAGAAGAGCCGATGAACTATTACGTCTTGATCTACTATGTTGTGGATGATTATGTTGTGCGAAGAACACCGTTGCGTGAAGAACATCTTCGTCTTGCGAATGAAGCATCTGCAAGAGGAGATCTTGCATTTGGCGGTGTATTTACCGATCCTGCTGATCGATCCGTTCTCGTGTTTACCGTGAAGAGTCCGGATACGATCGAAGCATTCGTCAAGAACGATCCATATTACAAAAACGGTATAGTAAAAAAATATGAGATCCGTCCATGGAATGTGGTTGTCGGTAATAAAAAATAGTATGCTACGTGATCTATGTGCTTTTGTGGTTTACTGTTAAGTATCCCCGCCTTTCTCAGTACGAAATTCTTTCACAATTGAAAATCTTCGGCTGAAAATTTCACAAATAAGAATTTGTTATCTGCTTTTCCTATAGGATTTTGCATATTCTTTCGGCATACACTTTGCACAATTACCATTCATCAAGAGTCATATTTCACAACATTACTATTATCTTTATGAAACGAACATACCATCTTTGGATACTTGCCTTAATGATTACGCTGGGATCAGCTGTTTATCAACGAATGACCGGTCCCTCATACCCAAAACAATACGTTACCTTGCTGGATGGAAAAGCGATTGAAGTTGTTTTAGAGCGAACCCATGGCGGTGAGAGCGACCATCCTGTTACCGTCCGATCAAATAATGCCAACATCACCGGAAAAGTGGAGTGGAAACGATATAATACGAATGACGCGCCTGCATCCATCCCGATGGTTATGAAGGAAGGCATTCTTTCTGCCGCTCTTCCTCAACAACCGCCAGCAGGAAAACTTCAGTATACCGTCTTTCTGACGGACGGTAAGCAAACATTTTCTGCTTCAACAGTGATCCGTTTTCGTGGAGACGTTCCTGCGCCGGTATTGATTCTTCATATTGCTGCAATGTTTATTGGAATGCTTCTTTCAGCGAGGGCAGGATTGGAATTCTTTGCAAAAGAGCCTTCATTTAAAACAATCACGTACGCAACATTTATCGTGCTAACGATCGGCGGAATGATTCTCGGTCCATTGGTATTGAAATACGCATTTAACGAATGGTGGACAGGTTTTCCGTTTGGAACTGATATTACCGATAATAAAACATTGATCGCATTCCTTGCGTGGCTGGGTGCTTCCATTGCTGTACAGAAGTCAACAAATCCAAAACGATGGGTGCTGGGTGCTGCAATAATAACGCTGATAGTTTTTTTGATACCACACAGCTTATGGGGAACAGAACTGGATTATAACACAATGAAACCGAATTAACGAAGCGCTCCTTTTGTGTCTACCTGTTTTAGGACGCTACAGAGATAAAAATAGAAAAGCCGCGAAATGATCGCGGCTTTTTGTTTTACTCTTGAGAATGGTATTTACACATTTGCCATTACCGGCTCATGCAGTTCGTGACGAATCTGTTCAAGCTCTGACATCACATCATTCTTTAAAACTGCTACTTTCGATTCAAAATCGGCATAGAGTTGTTTGTAGTATATGATCCCCTCATCAAGATTTTGCTGGAAGAGTTGATAATACTTCATTTGTTTTTCAGTGAATGGTTTCGGTGTTTCATCCATCATATTCTTCAAATAATCCACATACAACTGCAATTCTTTCACAAATAGATTCGGACGGTTCGCTTCGTTGACGATGGATGTTCTTCCATAGATGTGATCAATCATTGTTCGCAGCGAAACCACTTTTTCAAAGTACGCAATGTTCGGTCCCGGACAGACGGAAACACCCGGACCTTCTGTCCGCGTGCTTAAATTGTTGACAATCAATGCCGACGTGCCTAGTCCGACACAGATGCACGATTTATCGGTAATCGCATCGAATTCCTTCAGCCGATCTTCTTCACTCAATCCCTTTTCATCAAGAAGGTTGATTCGAAGATTTTGATACTGTCTTGATGCGCGGCAGATAGCACGTTCACCGAACTCTGTATTCAGCTGAATATATTTCTTCGGGCAGGAACTTCCCGGACGTCCTTTGTCAATCAACTCCTGTTTTTCCATATCCTTGGTGTTGCCGCGTAGACTATTAAACGGAACTCCGAGCGGAGAAATATTGCTAAGGTACAAATCCTCTTCTTTTGCTTTGCAAAGAAGTTCGCGCGTATGATCATCAACGTTTGTCACTTCGGAGCATAATAAGAACGGTGAGCCCCATCCGATGGAATCAAGTCCGTAATATTCGAGTAAAAAATTATGTTCTGCCGCTGTTCCAACTCCACCTTGCGCAGTGATCTTGATTGGCAGAGGAGAAAGGGGAACGGGACGATTTTTGTTCTTTAACGCTTCCGTCACAATGCCATGTGTCGTTTGGATCAATTCCTGACGATTTTTTTTGAACTCTTCCAAAATCGGTCCCATCAGATATCCGTCGGTTGCAAAAGCATGGCCGCCGCAGTTTAAGCCGGATTCAATACGATATTCCGAAACCCACAATCCTTTTTTCGCAAGGAATTTTCCCTGGATGATGGCAGAGCGGTAGTCGCTTACTTTCAGAATGATTTTCTTTTTGATTTCACCATTTTCATCGGGATAAAAGTCTTCGAATTTTTCAATGTAACTGTACAATCGTGGATTCATACCGGCGGAAAAAACGATACAGGAACGCAAGGTGCTTTGAGCGTAACCGCGAAGGGCAGCATGAGCATCATTATATTCATGCGATAATTTTACATCATCACGGTAATTATCTTTATCCAGCTTCGTCATGATATTCACATCGATGCTTCCGGGATGAAGTTGTTTGTCGATCCAGGCTGCAATATCCTCGCGCACGGTATTGTTTGCAATCATTTCCTGGAACTGTTTCTTCACCGCGGAAAAATCGGGGAGCATATCGATGTACTTTTGCACTTCTTCGCCGGTTTCATAGATGGAACGTTTGACTTCGGCAAACTTGGTTTGAACGACTTGATCCACCATGTTTAAATACGCGGTGATGCGTTCGGCACGATGATCGGTGCTGTTCTTTTCGGTGATCGGAGAGAACGGAAGTTCCAATTTCTTGCAATAAAATTCCCTCATTTTTTCAACGAGGATATCATCCACAAGAGACATGACAGATGATATTCCGTAGTGTGCCACTTTAATCGGTGTGTCAATGGTAAATCCGATTCCCATGACAGGAACATGGAATGTATGTAAGGATTGTTGCGTGTTCATTGTACCTCTTGTAGTTATACTTATATAAAATACACTTTTTATAGGAGTTACACAAAATATACTTTTTTGGGAACATTACACTCCTTTATGATATTGTTGATATGATTTCTCTAACTATATATACAGCTATGAAATGATTGGGTTAATAGAGTTGTTCATCAGTTGATTCTCAATTGAAATGAAAAAAAAAGGGATCCGGATTGAACATCCGAACCCCTTTTTGGTTTTGAAGCGCTTACTATATAACGTTGACCGTCACCGTTAAGGTGACGGTCAACAGAGAGAACTATTTGAATGTATCTTTCGAATCAACGATTGTCACATTCTTTACATTGAGCTTATATGTTGCGACAGCATCGTCTTCGGCAAGAACTTCTTTGGGAAGTCCGGCTTTCACCGCTTCGGAATATGTCATCGGTGACGGAGTGTTCTCCTTTAAACTTTTCGCCAATGCTTCCGCTTCACTCTTATCGGTAACGATGGTGACAAACATGTTATTTGTCCGCCAATATTTTTTGACGGCGCCATTCACATCTTTCGCGGTGAGTTTTGCCAGTTCCTTATCCACTTCGGAAATGAAATTCTTTCGTCCGTAGAATTTGGAATCCATCAAATATCCGAGTTGTTCGTTCGGTGTCTGAACATACAACTTGATATAACTTCGAAGGAATGTCCGCGTTGCTTCAAAATCTTCTTTGGATAATCCATTGCGGATGATGTTGTCCACTTCGCGGACTGCTAATCGCAGGGCAAAATGAGCATGGCCGACCTTTATATCGGCAAGTTCTTTGTACTGCATCTTCAATTGTTTTGCGATTTGCACGGGACGAATCCAAAGCGCGAAGTAATTTGAGCTGCGCGGTACACCGGACGGAGGAAGCATGTAGCCGCCTCCATTGTTATACCATTCAATGTAGGAATAGTCCCCATAGTTCATGGAACGGGTTTCACGGAGTTTTTGATACAATTGCCCGTATGATTTACGATGCTCGCCGAGATACGAATTTGCCACCATCAATGCGGCAAAATCTTTACTGGAACGTGTAATGGCAAGAGGTGTTCCGGTGAAAATTGCCGAGCCAAACGCATTATCCTTTGCGATAATTTCGACCTGCACACCTTCCGGGATATTTGCTTTCGCTGATTTCGGCGCAGCAAATTTTTTCTCGGAAAGAAGCGTCATATCGGATGTTAATTGTTTCAGGAATGCATCCGAATAATTTCCCACAATGCCGATGGTGAGATTATTTTTTGTGAAGACATTGGCAAAATGCTGTTTGATATCGTCAAGTGTGATTGCTTTTACGCTTGTTGATGTTCCCTGCACTTTGTGTTGATAATTCGTTCCCCGGAAGAGAAGATCTTCCAGTGCTTTTTTTGCTGTACTCTTCATCGGACGAAGCGCGAATGACCTGGTCAACATAGTTTTGCTGATTTTTCATCACGCGTTGAAAATCTGTCTCAGCAAATGAAGGCGTTAGTATTAATCCTTTAATGATAGGATAAAACTGATCCAGAAAATCGACATGTACGGCAAACGTGAATGTTGTTACTTCTTTATCCACTTGTGCATAATACCCTGCAGCCCACGGATAAATTTTATCCTGGATTTCACTGAAGGTCATTTCTTTTGTTCCGCCTTGTGTAATCAAATTTGCAGTTGCAGCAGTGAGTCCTTCTTTCCCTTTCGGATCGGAAATGGAACCATTGGCAAATCGTAATTTAATAACCACTTTATTAGAAGTTGGCTGTTTAATCTCCACCAGTTGTTGTGCAAAGATCGATGCTGCAAAGAGTATTGTTAGAATAAGTGTTTTCATTATTTCACACCTCCTTGCGTATCGGCTGAGATTGTTGCAACAGTCAGTCCCGATGGAACATAATATTTTGCAGCGGTAGCTTTCAAATCATCCACCGTCACTTTTTCATATAGTGTATAGAGCCGGTTTAGCGATTCCGGATCGCCAATGAGCGTGATATATGTGCTGAGTGAATTGGCAATAGTTGAAGGATTATCGATAGACATTGCGAAGTTATATTTCATTCGCGATTTCGTGTCGGCAAGATTTTTCTCGCTTGTACCGTTTTTCTTAAAATCTTCGATCGCTTTCATAATTTCATCTTTCACATACTGCATATCCTCTTTTTTAATGAGGGATGCTTCGATGGAAGAAAGATATGGATCGCGAGTGAACAGCATATCGCCGCTCAGGTTGCGGACTTTCTGTTCTTCCAACACTAATTTTTTATACAATGGCGATGTTTCGGCGAAAAGAATCGCATTCAACACATCGATTGCAGGAACGCTGATATCGACATCGCTGTATGCCGGGGTTTTGAAGTTCAGGCTGAGATATGGAGGAATTGATCCGTTCTGCAGATGTGTATACCGTGCGGTGTCTTGTAGCGGTTCCGGAGCAACAACGGAGACGTATGTTCCATGTTTCCACATTCCAAAATATTGCTCAGCAAGAGCGTTCACTTGTTCCGGCTTAGCGTCGCCCACAACAACAATTGTCGCAAATTCAGGACGATAGTAACGGTTAAAAAACTCGAGAGAATATTTATATTGATTCGGCATATCGATGATGTCCTTCAAAAAACCCATCGTTGTATGCTTATAGGTGTGCTTATCGAACGCGGTGTTGAGAAGGTTTTCTTCCAATTGAGCGTATGGACTGGCATTATTTTTTGTGTATTCACCTTTTACGGCGCCGGCCTCGGTCTTAAAATCATGCTCAGTGTAATTCAGATTCATAAAGCGATCGGCTTCGATCTCGAACATAGTCTGTAATTTGGTCGCGTCGCCGGTCATATGATAGATGGTGCGATCGAACCAGGTATTGGCGTTTGCTCCTGCACCGACTGATTTCAGCACTTCGTTATATTTATCGCGGGGGAATTTATCCGTTCCACGGAACATCATATGTTCAAAAAAGTGTGCAAATCCGGTCACGCCTTCTTCTACTTCATTGCGCGAACCGACTCGCACAACAATAAAAAATGACGCTAACCCGGGACTATCAAACTGTACTGTAACAACGTTCAATCCGTTCGCCAATTGTTTCTGGTGGATCGGGTAGGGAAGAATCTTATCCTGTGCGAATAGAGGACCGTTCCAAACCGTCGTCACCAGCAGTACGGCGATGATCATCAACAGCGTTTTCATCGTGTATCTCCTTGATGTTTTATAAGAAGACATTCCAAATCTTTCAGATTTGGAATGTCTGAGTGTGTAGTGATAATAATGTACTTAATCTTCAATTAGTAAATAATCTATTTCTTTAAAATCGAGTTTCCGATTGTGAAATTCACGGTATCCATCCATACCATTAAAGAAGGAAAGGACATCTTGTCGTTGCAACATTGAAGCGGGCCCGTTTAATAATGGTGTAAATGAACTCCACGGATACGTTTTGAAATCATCGACAATTCCATGATGCGAAGGATTCGCATGGATGTAGTATATGAGACGCGTATAATACAGATCATTGTCGATGAGCTTGCGACGAAAGTATTTTTGAAATAAACTTCCCGTTAATTGATTCTGTTTGTTGATCGCTTTTGCATAACTCAAAAAGAATCGTCGAAATTGTTCGCTGACGATTTTATTCGGCAAGAGAATGTTCGAATTTGTAAGATTTTGAAAGCCATGTTTTGCATACTCCAAAATGTCTTTTTTACTCTTTACCCGGAGAAGAAAATGAAAATGATTTTCCATCAAGCAGTAAGCATATGTATCAACATATCCGGAGAGATACTGAGTGTATTTCGACAAAAAGTAACGGTAGTTCTCCTCTGAAAAGAAAATGGCGTTCTGTTGATTTCCTCGATTATAAATATGGTAGAATTTTTCTGGTTCGAGAGGTCGATTCTGATCGTTGAATTTGTATGAATCCATAAAACGATGAAGTTATAGTGAACAGATTTTCCAAATCTCGAAGATTTGGAAAATCATTTTGAATAAAATAAGTTTGGGGAATATTACCTGAAAGGCAAGAGAAAAAAATTTTGTGTGACTGCGAATTGAGTCAAAGCATCAACACATCTGACAAATGACGGTGCAGACCGATGTTCAACAACTCATGTTAATTTTCCGGTGATCGATAAAAACCATTTGATGCATTTGTGCCCGACATCGGCGTCGTCGCAAAACATCATCGGGCAGGCACCCGGGATTACCGTTATTCCATTATCGCGGCATTTTTTAACAACATGCGGCTGAGCGCTTGAACCGGAAGAAAATGTCGTTCCTCCAAAATGGTGAATCCAAACGAACGGGATATGAAGAGCGATACATTCATCAACGATACGTTCGGTATTTTCCGGCTTTGCCGCGACGAACACTCCCTGCACCAACGTGGGAAGCGAACCGAGATTTGGATAACACGGTTCATTTTCAAACGACGTTGTATTTTTCCCTACGGCG